>NZ_DAWDUX010000003.1:0-80513 GCF_052346665.1 Collinsella sp. | reverse complement strand
CCCTGGAGATGGACCCCTCGCGCTCGCGGTGCACCTCGTTGAAGCGCGCCCCCAGCGGGGCGTAACCGGGACCGAGAAGGAGCCGCGTCCCACGCGGCCCGTATGTGCGCCCGTAGAACCCCTCGTCGACGTCGGTGGAGTAGTTCGCGATGAGCGAGAGGGAGCCGAGATCGCCGCCCTTGCTGCCCAGGTAGCAAACCTTCGCATGGGGAGACAATCTGTCGACATACCCGGAGGTGACGGCATATGTGTCGACGAGCACGACGGGATCATTCTGCCCATCGCAAAGCCCGCATAGGACCTTGGAGCCCTCGGCGAGCTCTCGCCAATCGGTACCGAGCACGCGAGCAGCGAAGCCGCGGCCCCCGATGACGTCAACCGGCCCTTCATCAGAGAGGACGAACTCCACGTCTGCGCCGAATCCCGCTAAGGCGTCCGCTAGGGACAGGCAGCGCATCACGTGACCACCGGAAATAGCCGGGTTCGCATCCGTCCGAATGTATATCTTCCTATGAAAAGAGCCTTGCATGCTCTCCCCTCTCAAGCTCTCTGCGATAATCTTCCATCAGAACGTAAGGGTCGCCGTAAAGCGGTCTGAAGCCGAGCTCCTCTTTGATCTTCGTGTTGTCCATCCTTGGGAAAGAGCCGTTGTTTGGCCTACTCGGATCAGACGAGACTTCTGACTCTCCGCACTCGCCGGCAAAGGCCCTGGCGGTCGCTTCGGCGAGTTCCAAGATTGAGAAATTCTCATCGTAGGAAACATTATAGAGACCTTGGCCATCGCTGCTCTCCAGTGCATCCGCGATAGCACGCGCCATGTCTTTCACATATAGGACGTCCTTTGGGGTGTCGGGATCGCCGAATACGGTAATCTCCTCCCCGATTGCCGCGCGCTCCATAAATATCTGAAGGCCCGATTTAATCACGACACCGTCTTTTGCAAAAGAGCCGTGTGGACCGACTCCGTATATCGACGGGATCCTCAGCCATATGTTCTTCATGCCGTAGCGCTCGTTATAGTAGCGGAGCATCTCCGCCTTCTCGTTATTGCTCACAACGTATGCGGCGTGATCATCTGTATACGAGAACATCGGTCGAGTCTCTTCCGTTATGATCGCCTCTGCAGGATACAGCCTGCAGTCAAACCGCGACACGATGTCAACGAGTCGGTTTACCCCGTGCCCGCGCAGCCAGTTGAGAAGATTGATGGTGCCGACAACGTTGGTCTGGATGTAATCTGCGATGTCCTCTGATTCCGAGTCCTTCTCGATATTGGCAGGCATTCGGGCGGCAAGGGACACCGCGGCATCGATCTTCCAGCCGTCAAGCGCGCTCAAAGTCCCAGGCTCAACCATATCCACCATCACGTATGGCACACCGAGTCTCTCGTAATGGGCCTTAAAGTTCTGATTTCTGCCAGTTGCTATAACCTCATGTCCGCGAGCGAGTAGCTCGTCAACCGCATACACGCCGATAAAACTCGAACCGCCAATCACCAGAAATCTCAGGTTAAGCCACCTTTCTCCAACTCACACAGGAGAAAATCGGCTCAACAATGACTACGTTAGCGAGCCACCCCCCCCGCCGTCGCTTGCACAGAACAGTTCCGGCATCACGCCGCGCTCTTCCTCGCATTTCCAGTCCGCCATCAAATCGCGGAAGTCGGCAAACCTGGGCTCGTAACCGAAATCGCGTCGAGCGCGGGAGATGTCGAAGGAGTACGGGCGTATGCCGTTGCCCCTGGAGCTGTCGACACGCACCTCAGAGGTGCCGTCGGCGCCCGCGAAGACCCCAGCGATCGCCTCGGCCTGCTCACGGAGGGAGACCGGCCGTCCTGACCCGATGTTGTACAGGCCCTCCGCGACATCGCTGCCGCCAGCACGGACGAAGGCCTGCGCGACGTCCTTCACGCTCACGATGTCGCGCTTCGCGCCGTCGGCATCGCCGAAGACCGTGATGGGCTCGCCGGACTTGGCCTTGTCGACGAATATGCCGATCCCGGACCTCCTCACCGCGCCATTGACGCGAAGGGACCCGTGGGGCCCGCAACCGTAGACGGGAGGGAGCCGGAAGACGCAGTTCCTCATCCCGTACTGCTCGTTGTAATAGAAGAGGAGGTCGGCGGAGGCGTTCTTCGAGATGACGTAGGCCGCATGGTCTCCGCTCAGCCTGAAATCGCGCGGCCAGTCCTCTCGGACGGGGGCCGAGGGGCTCCAGCGGTTCTGCACGTCCGCGTAGGAGGTCGTCGACACGATGCGCCCCACGCCGACCCCACGCGCCCACTCGAGCAGATAAGCCGTCCCCAGGGCGTTCGTCCGGATGTACTCGGCGGCGTCGTCCTCGCTGGAAAGGTTGAAATCCGAGTTCGCTGGCAGCCTGCCCGCGAGATGCGCGACGAAGTCGACGTCTTGAGGTAGCTCGCCGAACCCCGAGGGGTCGTCTAGGTCAAACGGACGGTACTCGACGCCCAGCCGCCGGTAGTGGTCGGCGAAGCGCCGGTTCCTCCCCGTACCGACCACGGAATAGCCAGCCTCCAAAAGAGCATCCACCACGTAGGCGCCTATGAAGCTCGACGCCCCTATGACGAGACATTTCTTAGCCAAAACGGCCTCCTTCCAACATGGCGAAAGTACTACAGGTCCGCCGCAGTAATCGGCTCGCCGAACTTGATCTCGCGCTTCGCGGCGCGCCCCAGAAGATCATCGAGGTGCTTAGGTGCGAGGCCGTGCGCCGGGCGGATGCTGCGAACGTTCTCGCTCGTGAACTTCTCTCCGGGCGCGATGTCCCTCACTGCGTAGAGGGAGCGGCGGCCGGCGAGGCCCCTCTCCTCCCTCTCGGAGCGCTCGTACGTCACCCGCCCGACGGATGCCTTCGCGCGGCGCACGTCGCGGACCATAGCGCTGAACTCAGCCGGTTCCATAGAGAACTCCGAGTCCACGGTCTTCTGCTTGCGGGAGATGCAGTAGTGCTTCTCTATGACGCTCGCGCCCAGCGTGGCGGCGGCGACATCGACACCCCAGCCCATCGAATGATCGGAGAGGCCCACCGCGCAGCCGAAGCGGGCGCCCATGTCGGCCATCGTCGCGATGTTCATGTCCTCGTACACGGCGGGGTACTCGCTCGTGCACTTCAGGAGCACAATCCGCTCGTTGCCCACGGAGCGGCACGCCTCCACGGCGTCGGCAATCTCGTCGATGCCGCCCATCCCGCAGGAGATGACCATCGGCTTGCCCTTCGAGGCGGCGTAGCGTATGAGCGGCACGTCGACGAGCTCGGGGGATGCGATCTTGTACATCTCGCAACCAATGGACTCGAGGAAGTCGACGGAGGTGGGGTCGAAGACCGAGGAGAGGAAGTCCATCCCCAGCCGCTCGCATTCCTCCTTGATCTCGGCCTGCCACTCCCAGGGGGTGTGCGCCTCCTCGTACAGGTCGTAAAGGGTGCGCCCCTCCCAGAGACCGCCCGGCGTGGTCTGGAAGTCGGGGGAATCGCAGTCGATGGTGATCGTGTCGGCGGTGAAGGTCTGCAGCTTCAGGCAATCTGCCCCCGCCTCTGCGGCCGAGCGGACGATCTCCATCGCCTTGTCCACGCTGCCGCCGTGGTTCCCGCTCATCTCCGCGATGAAATATACCTCACCGCGCTCAATGGTCTCAAATAGCTTCATATCCTCAATCCTCCTGAATCATTGACAGGTACTTCTGCTCCGCGATCTCCCAATCCTCGAGCGTGTCGATGTCCTGGACGTACTTGCTCGGGATACGAAGCGCGCGAGTCCGCTCGGTGATAAAGCTGCCGCTCCTTTTGAAGGCCTCGGTGTTGGCGAAGTAGAAGCGCCCACAGTCATGGACCATCTCGGGGAGGTCCTGGCTCCGGGCCTGGGCGTATTCCGGGAACGCGTACCCGACAGACCCATCCTCCCCGACCTTGAACCCGCGAAGCGGGGGGAAATCGAAGGAGGTCACCGGGATCACCGAGCTCGCTCCTCCATCCAGTATCGACGCGGCCTCCCGCAGTTCGGACGCTCTCACGAAGGGTGCGGTGGGATAGAGGCAGCATATCGTATCAAAAGAGGCCCCCCTCCTTTGATACTCATCAAGCACCTCGCACAGCACGTCGGCCGTGGTAGCGTAGTCGCTGCTCGCCGCCTCGCTTCGCATGAACGGAACCTCGGCGCCGCATCCGCGCGACACCTCCGCGATCTCGTCGTCGTCGGTCGAGACCATCACCGTGTCGAAGACACCGCTCGCGAGGGCGGCCTCTATGGAGTAGGCGATGATCGATTTGCCGCAGAACTCCTTGATGTTCTTGCGCGGGACGCGCTTGGAGCCGCCGCGCGCCGTTATTATGCAGATGCTAGTCATAGAAGAACACCCCGTTTGCATGGGAATCTACGGCAGCCTTCCGGTTTTCCTTGATGACGAGGTTCGGGCTCTCTCCGAAGACGATGGAGTTGCTCGGAACGTCTTGGTCCTTTATGCAGGCGTTGGCCCCGATGATTACGTTATCGCCGATGCGACAGCCCCCGACGACCTTGCTGTCGCTCATCATGAAGACGCGTTTACCGAATCTGGGGTAGACGCCGTTGTTGTTGCCAACGGTGCAGCCCTGCGAGAACGTGAAGTAGTCTGCGTACTCAGCGCGCCCCATAACGGCACCAAGAGGATGGTCGAAAGTGAAGATATCGGGCAGCTCGACCTCGTAATACAGGTCTGCGGAACTAAGGGCCCGATTCAGCGCATAGATCTTATCGCACACGGAGCGCACCCCCCCCCGGTGGTGAATCTCGTTGGATAGGGTGTAGAGGAAATGGGCCCACTGGCATCCGTGCAAGGGATCAAAGATCACCTCTCCATCACGACTGTAGTACTTGTTCTTGATACGGATGAAGCGCTCCTCGAGCCTGCCCAAGGTTGCTGTCCAGGCGTCATCGATAGCCTCGCGCTCCGCATCGCTCAACGGAAAAAGACTCACGATCTGTCTTACGAGCTGAGCCCTCACCTCAGTCTCGGACGCCATGAGCCTCATCGTCTCGTCCCCTTGTTGGCGCGGCACCACTCGACGACCTTCGTCACGGCGTCGACAACGAGCTGCGCGTCGTCGTCGGTGAGGCCGCAGTGCAACGGCAGCGTCACGCAGCGATCGTAGTAGTCCTCGGCGTTGGGGCATTCGCCGCGGCCATGCCCCAGGTCCTTGTAGTAGGGCAGCAGGTACACGGGCAGGTAGTGAACGTTCACCCCCAGGTTCTCCGCGCGCAGCGCATCGAAGATCCAGCGACGGGTGACGCCCAGGGCATCAGTGTCGAACTTCAAGCAGTACAGGTGCCGCACCGTATCCTCGGGGGTCGCATCGATTTGGAACTGCACCTCAGGGATCTCGGAGAAACGCTCGTTGTAGAAGGCCACGAGCTCCTTGCGACGGGTCCCGAACTGCCCGAGGCGCTCCATCTGGCTCACGCCCAGCGAAGCTTCGATGTCGCTGATGCGGTAGTTGTAGCCCAAGACGAGCTGCTCGTAGTACCAGCCGCCTTGGTCCTTCTCGCGCATGAACCCATGATCGCGCGTGATGCCGTGCTTGGCGTAAAGCTCCACCATCTTGCCCAGCTCGGAGTCGTTGGTAGCCACCGCACCGCCCTCGCCGGTGGTTATGGTCTTCACCGGATGGAAGCTAAACGTCGTGATGTCCGCGATGGAACCCACGGCGCGGCCGTCATGACGCGTACCGATGGAATGGGCTGCGTCCTCGATGAATGTCAGCCCGTTCTCATCGCAGATCTTGCGGATCTCATCGGAATCGACATGCACGCCGCCGAAGTCCACCGCCACGATCGCCCTCGTCTTGTCGGTCAGCTTCTCACGGATCGACGTGGGGTCGATGTTCCAGGTGCCGGGGTCGATGTCGGCGAACACCGGGGTCGCGCCGCAGTAGCGCACGCAGTTGGCGGAGGCGGCAAAGGTGATGGGCGACACGATCACCTCGTCGCCGGGCTTGATCCCGGCGGACAGGCACGCCACATGCAGCGCTGCGGTGCCGTTGGCCACCGCTGTCACGAACTTGGCGCCGGTCGCCGCCTTGATGGACTCCTCGAAGGCCTCTGTCGCGGGACCGCAGGTAAGATAGTCGCCGCGAAGGCAATCGACCACCGCTTTGATGTCGTCCTCGTTGATGTCCTGATGGCCGTAGCCCAGAACCCTTGAACTGGTAGGCGTCCCGCCGTTGATTGCGAGCTCTTCCATGTTAAACCTCCTGTCTGATCGCCATTCCGCTAGCCTCTGGGTGAGATGTTTAGGTTCGGCGACTTACCGTATACAACAGAGCCGTCGGGAACGCTCTCGTCCCTCACGACGGCGCCCTCTCCGATTAGGCAGCCGTCACCGATGCGCGAGTCTCCAAGCACTTTGCTGCCGGCGCACATCTGCACGTCACGCCCGATGACGGGATAAATCTCATTGAGGTTTCCGACCGTGCAGCCCTGTGTGAACGAGAACCCCTCGCCGTAGGAGGCGCGCCCCATGAAAGAGCCGGTCGGGTGGTCGAAGGCGAAGGTCTCGGGCATCTCCACCTCGTAGTACAGGTCGCAACCGGATACCGCCTTCATCTGGCCGTATATCTTGTCACAGACAACGCGGGCGGCCTCGGAGTTGTCCCTTTCCTCGCGATAGATGGTGTTCGCGGTGAGGTACAGGAACAGGGCCCATTGACAGGTATGCAGGGGATCGAAGTAGGCCTCGCGCTCCCCCGCCGCGTTGAGCTTCCAGTAATACTTGTTGTCGTTGGCCGAGATGTTGCGCTCAAGCCTCTCCAGCGTGCGCTCCATATGCTTGGTGATCAGGCGCTCGTCCTCGATGGACTTGAAGAAATTGTTGCCGATCTGGTTGAGCAGCATGTCCTTGACGTCTCGCAGCGGGAATCGGTAAATCATCTTGCCCTCCTTCAGATATGGCGGATGCCGTCGAGCTCTTCACGGACGTAGTCGGCGGTCATGATCTTCTTCACGGTGCCCTCCACGTCCAGCCGATTCGTATTGTGGGAGGTGTAGGCCTCGTCGGCCATGGTCTGCGCATCGCGTCCGAGCTCGGCATTGTCGTAGTTCAGGCCGCGGATGTCCGCCGCGACGCGATAGTAGCCGCCCATGTCTTCCGATCTCAGGCGCTCCTCGCGCGTCATGAGCGTCTCGAACAGCTTCTCGCCGTGGCGCGGGCCGATGATGCTCGTCCCCGTGTCGCCGAACAGCTTCTGGACCGCCTTTGCCAGGTCTCCGATGGTGCTCGCGTCTGCCTTCTGGATGAACAGGTCACCGGGGTTTGCATGCTCGAATGCGAACTTCACGAGGTCGACGGCCTCATCGAGGTTCATCAGGAAGCGGGTCATGCTCGGATCCGTAATGGTGATAGGGTTACCGGCGCGGATCTGGTCGATGAAGAGCGGGATGACAGAACCGCGCGAGCACATGACGTTGCCGTAGCGGGTGCAGCAGACGACCGTGCCGCCCTTCTCCGCCGACCTACGGGCGTTAGCGAAGATGACGCTCTCCATGAGGGCCTTGGATTTCCCCATGGCGTTGATGGGGTAGGCCGCCTTGTCCGTTGAAAGGCAGACGACGCGCTTGACACCGGCGTCCGAGGCGGCGTGAAGGACGTTGTCCGTGCCCTCAATGTTGGTACGGACGGCCTCCATGGGGAAGAACTCGCATGAGGGGACCTGCTTCAAGGCAGCAGCATGAAAGATGTAATCCACCCCGTGCATCGCGTCGCGGACCGACTGGATGTTGCGAACGTCGCCGATGTGGAACTTCACTTTGGCGACGTGGTCCGGGTAGCGAGCTTGGAGCTCGTGCCGCATGTCGTCCTGCTTCTTCTCATCACGGGAAAAGATGCGAATCTCCCCCACGTCGGAAGTCAGGAAATGCTTAAGGACGGTGTTTCCAAAGGAACCAGTCCCTCCCGTGATCATTAGAGTTGAACCGTTGAATGTTGACATGAGGCTACTATCCTTTCCATAAGTAACTGACCGGTAATTAATTGAAGGGACTAGCGGATACCTCAGCGCCCACCACCTGCGAGTTTGCGCATGAGTGAAACCGCTTCGGAGAGCTCCTTAAACTTGAAGAGCCTTGCTCCACCCAGGTAAACAAGGGAAAATGCGATACACTGGGCAAAAAGCTCGGGCACGTAGTCCAAGTTCAAAAGACGAACGCCGAGCCCTGCCGCGGCAGCAGCAAATGAGAGGCCGAGTATCGGCAGGACATCCTTGATCTGGCACAGAGCCGAGTAGCCGTGCAGTCGTTTTGCGGGCACGGCGTCAACAAAGAGGATTGAGAGGATGCCCACAAAGAAGTTCGCCCAAGCCGTCGCGTAGATATCATGAGTGAGGGCGGCGGTGATCCAGATGATCGCGCCTCCGCCTAGTACCTTGATGATCTGGAGGCGCATATAGAGCGAGCTGTCACCCAATGCCATATATGCGCGCAGATTGACAAGCTGAAGCATCAGTATCGCGTTCGAGATGCAAGTCAGCTGAAAAATGGGCACGCACGCAAGCCATTTCCCGGACAAGAGGATGACGACGAGCGGCTCCGCCGCGACGGCGACCAACAGGGATATGGGAGCAACGATAAACGTGCCAAGAGTGAGCCCACGGCGTATTGCATCGCGCAATGCTCCGACATCCCCCTTAATAGAAGAAAACATCGGAAAGAGCACGTTTGCGATGGCATTGCTCATCACACCGATAGCCGCTATGGGATACTTGCGGCCCTGGCTGTAAAGGCCAAGCTCCCCAGAAGAACAGGCGCGCCCAAGGACGAGCTCAGAAATGCCCGAGTAAAGGACATTCAGGATGCCGGTAATGCATATTTTCCAACCATATCCGAACAAATCCCTTGCCTCAGCAACATCGAATAATAACTTTGGCTTCCAGCTAACTTGAGTCCACATGACAATGCAGATAAACACGCTTTGCAGCAGGGACTGTACAACAAGCGCCCAAACACCAAAACCGAAGAATGCGAGAGCGATACCACCAATGCCCGAGGCGAGCGCAGCGGCTGTCGTGGCGATGAATATTCCTTTGAAATTCATGGACCGCTGCAGAAATGAGCGCTGGATAGAGTTCGCTGAATTGAAGAAAACAATGAGCCCGAGCACACGAAGATACGTGATCAAGTCCGGCATATTGTAGAAAACGGCAATAGCGGGCGCACCGAGAAAAATGCCGACATAGAGCATTGCGGCAAGCCCGATGCTGAGCCACCATGCAGTGGAATAAGAACCGTCATTCGCGTCGCTCTTCTGGATTAGAGCCATTCCAAGGCCGCTCTGCGCGATGGAATCTGCAACTTGCGTCACAACGAGCAAGATAGCCAAGACACCGAATGCTTCTGGGGAAAGTAAGCGAGCAAGAATAATCTGGACAACCATTATGATTGCTTTGGAACCACCCTGCTCGAGGAAACTCCAGAGAAATGACGAAGTATTGCTCTTAGCGCTTGTCATTGACGCCCCCTGAGATCAGGCAATCGTTCACCTTGCTGTCACTAGAAGCAATCGAGGTGCCATATAAACCACGGCTAAACAAGATAAGAATCGTGATTGAAAGCAAAACGCTTAAATCAAAGAACGGCGACAGCAGAAGCATGCTTCGAAAGACGGCCCATGCCCTCCAGATAATGAAACAAGCGAGCGAAGAGAAGACTTCTCGCCCATGTATAACTTTAATCATTAGATTAACCAGGCAGACGGTTCCGAAAGCAGTCAATACGCTGAAGCCAACCGTTCCAAATGGGCCAAAATAATAATACATGCTTGGATAAGCAGCTTCGGTATATCTCGAACCTGATGACAGCTTTGAATCCACAAGGTCCGTAGGAGCGTTTAAATACATCATCTTATAGATGCCATATCTATCACCACGGCATTCGCTGATAGACTTCTCACCAATAGCCAAACCATTCAATTCGTCCGAGAACTCATCTATGCCGTCACAAGGCGAATAGGTACTATACGTAGACCACCATAGCTGTCCTTGTTGTGCAGTCCTATTAAAGAAAAACTCGGAAGCGGTGTCTGAGGATGCTGCAAAGCTATGTGCGAATACCGACAATCCAAGCAATAACCCGAGAACAACAAAAGCCCCGATAAGAAGCTTGTATATAAACTTCCTACTAAAAGTCACTACTTTATCGTAGTAGACGAAAGTCGCCAGACTAAGTAACGAATAAAAGCCGCTGAATTTGATCCCAGTCCAAAACAGATATAAACAGAACACAAAGATTGCAAGCCACCCGCTCTTCCTGTAGCCAAAACGAACAGCGATGAGCGGAATGATGCAAAGAATCATCGAAGCGGAGTGGAGGTATCTCCAAATGCCTGATAAATACTGCGAAGAATAACTAAAACGATCGACTCCATGAATGAACGATGGGTTTGGCAAAGCATGCAAAAACATCATTACAATCATCAAGAGCACGCTAGCATGAAGCCATTTGAACCATTTCCACTCTTTGCGAACAGGAACTTCGGTTAATAATTTTTTATCATCTGCACCAAATGCCCCATCAAACCTATGCAAGCAGGACAGAAAGATAAAATAGCTCAGGATCAGAAGCGGTAAAGACCCTGAATAAAAGACAGTTTTGCGTAATTCTGGTAAGTACCCGCCAAGAAATTCGCACGAAAAGCAACCTGCTATAGCCGCGACTATACCAAACAGTACACTGAAGTATTTTATGAGAAAAGAAGGTGCGGCAATGCAAGTGTATACACCGAATAGCAAGAAGCCTATAAGGCTTGCAAGGGAGGCAATGGGGAAATCAGACAGTAGCGTTGTAATTAAAAAGAACAGACAAAACAATACAAGAGCGCTAGATGAAAGACCGGAATCCGCTCTCCGTAATTCTACAGCCTTATTTGTCAAAGAAACCATGTGTGTCCAATGCTGCTCAGTGAGCCCCTTTAAGGAAGAAGCAGAATTCGTCAACAGATTCGGGTGTCTCGTAGTAATCGCCAAAAAGCGAATCCATACTTCTGCAGAACAGAGCAAAGCCATCTGAGGCCTCGCCATCAGGTATTAACGCATTTAGGCTGATCCCACTGCAGCCAAAAACGGCAGATGCAGTAATCATCGCGGTGCTGCACAAACTCGCAATGCACAACGGCGGTTCATCTAAATCCCCTAGAATATCCTCCAGGGCAACACCACGCCTTGAATCTATAAATGCGTCAAACCCATTGTATATTTCGAAATCGCTTTCCCTAGGATGAAGCTTGATTACCATCGGGACTCCCAAACGCCTTGATACCTGATATGCAGCATCAATGGCGCAACGATGAGCACCAAGCGAAATCGAACCTACTTCCACAAGTGGATATTGTGAGCAAAAAACGACAGCGTTTTTGTATTTGTCATTGTGCGAACTCAGTAAAAAACCAGCGCTCTTTGCATTCAATTCGAAGCTTTGTTTTACGAAAGCAGCATTGGTAGTAGATAGTGTTCCATCGCATTCGAAAAGATAGAACGACTCGTATCTTTTTTTCTCTTCTAATTCGGAAACTAATTTGGGAAGTTCATGCTGCTCATAGTTAAATAACCAATTGCGCATCAGTGCGCTGAACCCATGCAATCCACGGTCTCTTATGCTTTGCTTCGCCCAGTCCTCTGTAGTCGTAAGATACGATCCGACACCTTCATCGAGTAAAATGTAAGAAAGGCGACAATTAAGCTTTAAAGCAGAAAAGCTATCAAATATCGATCCCGGGAAAGATGGGTTTGCGACATAAACCACGCGACCGCTTTCTTTTTTAGATTGCAAAAAGGGCAAAGCCAAGCGACATGCAAAAGCTTGAATCATGGAAGTCCAACCGCCGTCGCCGCGGTCGAGGTAGGCAACACTCAATCCAGGTGCACTTACTTCAGCTGAAACTAAATAGCCATCCTTATTGTGGCGATCGATAAGGATGATTCCAGAATTAACTAAATGGTCCGCACGCAATTTAAGATAAGAAGCGACTGCCATCCTCACATGCCAAGGGGTGATGGCGACACCGACATAATCAAAGCCTCCGGATTTAATACAGGAAACGATGCTTCTTCGATCCGGCTCAATGCCAAGGTACGCGGCACTTGCGTGTCCTCTGTTTCCCGTCAGTTGCATACTTGTTCCTTAAGCTCATGCTCCCAATCGCGCGGTACAAACCTTACTGATTCGATCTTCGCGAGGTCGAGCGCGGAACGCTCCGGCCTCGGGGCGATGGGCCCCTCGGCTCCGGCATAGTACTCGGAGGTCGTGACGGGCACCACCTTGTCGCCGTTGCCGTTGGCGAGGTCGAACACGCGGGCAGCTATCTGCGCCCAGGACTCCACCGGGCCCGACCCGGTGAGGTTGTAGGTGCCGTGCGGCGCGGGTGCGGAGGGCTCGACGTCCCCCTCCCGGTAGCCGAGCAGCCAGAGGATCCCCTCGGCCATGTCGCGCGTGAAGGTGAGCCGGCCGTACTGGTCGTCGACCACGGTCACGCGCCCGAGGGCGTCGGCCGGGTCGGCCACGCGATCCGAGAGCCCCCTCATCGTCCGGACGAAGTTGCGGCCCTCGCCGATCACCCAGCTGGAGCGCACGATGTAGTGGCGCGGGCAGCCGGCCACGGCGAGGTCGCCCGCGGCCTTGGACTGGCCGTAGACGGACAGCGGGCTGAAGGGCTCGTCCTCGGCGTGGACCTCCGCCGTCCCGTCGAAGACGTAGTCGGAGGACACGTGCACCAGGGCGATGCCGTGCTCGGCGCAGGTGCGGGCGAGAAGGGCCGGGCCCGTCGCGTTGGCCCTCCAGGCCGCCACGCGGCCCTCGGGGGTCTCGGCCTTATCGACCGCGGTGTAGGCGCCGCAGTTGACGACGGCGCCGTAGAGCGGCCAGTCGTACTGACCGTAGGCCGCCGGGTCGGACATGTCGAAGTTGTCGATGTCGCAGAAGTCGAACCAGGGGCTAAGGCCGCGCTCCTCGGCGAGCGCGCGCACCGCCCGTCCCAGCTGGCCGTTGCAGCCGGTGACCAGCGTGCGGCGGGGCGCCATCGGCAGGGCGTCGGCGAGATACGGGTGGTTGAGGTCGGCCTCGGAGACGGTCGCCTGCCCGAGCGGGATGGGCCACTCGATGCCGAGCGCCGGGTCGGCGAGGTTGACGAAGGTGTAGGTGGACTTGAGCTCGGCGGACCAGTGGGCGTTCACCAGGTAGGTGTAGGCGGTGCCGTCCTCGAGCGCCTGGAAGGAGTTGCCCACGCCGCGGGGCACGTAGACCGCCTTCCCCGGGTCGATCACGCAGGTGAAGACCTCGCCGAAGCTCTTCCCCGGGCGCAGGTCCACCCAGGCGCCGAAGACCGATCCTGTGGCCACGGAGATGTACTTGTCCCACGGCTCGGCGTGCACTCCGCGGGTGACGCCGCGCTGCGCGTTGAAGGATATGTTGTTCTGCACGGGGCCCAGGTCGGGCAGGCCGAGCGCGACCTGCTTGGCGCGCTGCCAGTTCTCCTTGAACCAGCCGCGGGCGTCCCCGTGGACCGGCAGGTCGAACACGAGCATGCCGGGTATGTTGGCGGTCTCGGCCGCGAGGGCCTTCTCGAACTCGATCTCAGCCATGGCTCCCCTCCTACTGCCCCTGCGCCCGGTAGCGGGCCTCGGTGGCCTCCTTGGCCGGGCGCCACCGGGACTCGTTCTCGCGGTACCACGCGATGGTCTCCGCGAGTCCCGCGGCGAAATCGGTGTGTTGGGGCTCCCAGCCGAGCTCGCGGCGGAGCTTCGCGCTGTCGATGGCGTAGCGGCGGTCGTGGCCGGGGCGGTCGCGCACCCAGTCGAAGTCGTCCTCCGGGCGGCCGAATGCGCGCAGGATCTCGCGCAGGACCGCGAGGTTGTCGCGCTCCCCGTCGGTGCCGATCAGGTAGGTCTCGCCGATCGCGCCCTTGGTCAGGATGGTCCACACGGCGGAGCTGTGGTCCTCGGTGTGGATCCAGTCGCGGACGTTGCGCCCGTCGCCGTAGAGCCTGGGGCGCACCCCGTCGATCAGGTTGGTCACCTGGCGCGGGATGAACTTCTCCACGTGCTGGTAGGGCCCGTAGTTGTTGGAGCAGTTGGAGATGGTCGCGCGCAGGCCGAACGTCCTCACCCAGGCGCGCACGAGCATGTCGGAGGCCGCCTTGGTGGAGCTGTACGGCGAGCTCGGGCGGTAGGGCGTCTCCTCGGTGAAGCGGGCCGGGTCGTCGAGCGCCAGGTCGCCGTACACCTCGTCGGTGGAGACGTGGTGGTAGCGCACGCCGTATTTCCTGCAGGCCTCGATGAGGGTGTAGGTGCCGCGGACGTTGGTCTCCAGGAAGGGCGAGGGGTCGGCGATGGAGTTGTCGTTGTGGGACTCGGCGGCGTAGTGCACCACGGCGTCGGCCTCAGACAAGAGGCGGTCCACCAGGGCGGCGTCGCAGACGTCGCCCACGACGAGCTCGACGCGATCGGCGGGCAGGCCCGCGATGTTCTCGGGGTTGCCGGCGTAGGTGAGCCTGTCAAGCACGGTCACGTGCACGCCGGGGTGCTCGCGCACCACGTGGTGGACGAAGTTGCTCCCGATGAAGCCGCAGCCGCCGGTGACGACTATGTTCTCGGGCTCGAAGACGGTGTCGGTCATGGTATCTCCCCTAGTGCTCCAGGTTGCGGTTGACGAACTCGCCGGCGGCGACCCTCTTCAGGTGCCGGCCGTACTCGGACTTGCCGTAGCGCTCCGCGCAGGAGAGGAGCGTCTCGCGGTCGATCCAGCCGTTCTCGTAGGCGATCTCCTCCAGCACCGAGACCGGCATGTCCTGGGAGCGCTCCACGGCGCGGACGAACTCGCCCGCCTCGTGGAGGCTCTCCATGGTGCCGGTGTCCAGCCACGCGTAGCCGCGGCCGAGCGTCACCACGGACAGGAGCCCGTCCTCCAGGTACATGCGGTTGAGGTCGGTGATCTCGAGCTCGCCGCGGGCGGAGGGCACGACCCGCTTCGCGCGCTCGGCCACGTCTCCCGGGTAGAAGTACAGGCCGGTGACGGCGTAGCTGGACTTCGGGTGCTCGGGCTTCTCCTCGATGGAGACGGCGTTGAGCTTGTCGTCGAACTCCACGACGCCGAAGCGCTCGGGGTCGTCGACGTGGTAGCCGAAGACGGTGGCGAGCCCGCGGGTCTCGGCGTTCTCCACGGCGCGGCGCAGGTGGCGGCCCAGGCCGTTGCCGTAGAAGATGTTGTCCCCGAGCACCAGGGCGCAGGGCTCGCTGGCGGCGAAGTCCTCGCCGATGACGAACGCCTGCGCCAGGCCGTCGGGGCTGGGCTGGACGGCGTAGGACAGGTTGACGCCGTAGTCCGACCCGTCGCGCAGGAGGCGCTCGAAGTTGGGCAGGTCCGTCGGCGTCGAGATGATCAGGATGTCGCGGATGCCGGCCATCATGAGGACGGACAGCGGGTAGTAGATCATCGGCTTGTCGTAGACCGGCAGCAGCTGCTTGCTGGTGACGGTGGTGAGCGGGTAGAGGCGCGTTCCGCTGCCGCCCGCGAGGATGATGCCCTTCATTTACGCGCTTCCCTTCTCCACTCCGCCAGCAGCCCTTCTTCCGACCCTGTTGCCGAGCAGCCTTGCGGCGCAATCGAACCCGAACGCCACGAATTCCCCGAGCCGCCCCTCCCGGAGCAGCTGCGCGGAGACGGCCTTCACGAGCCGCCCTCCCTCGCCGATCTCCGACGCGCCCATGAGCTCGCTGCCGTGCTCGGCGAGGAACGCACCCACCTCGCGGTTGCGCCTGAACTGCTGCGCGGGCGTGAGGTTGTGGGAGTGGTAGACGGCGGCGCGCGGCTCGTAGGCGACCTTGCGGCCGGCGGCGATGAGGCGCGCCGCCATGAGCATGTCCTCGTTGGTGTTGACCGGGGTGAACCCTCCGCACTCCATGTAGGCGCTCCTGCGGTAGGCGGAGCACACGTCGGAGGCGAAGAACGTCTTGATCCCGTATCTCGGCAGGTCCTCCGCGCCCCTCACGGACGGCTCGTCCGGGTAGTTGAACGCGCGCACGAGCTGCTCGAAGCGGCGGGCGTCGGGCTTGGGGAGCTGCCTGCCGGACACGAGGGCGATCGACCCGTCGGCCTCGAGCGGCGCGATGAGGCTCTCTATGTAGCGATCGCCCGCCGGGACCGCGTCCTGGGTCATGAACAGGGTGTAGTCGCCGGCCGTCCCCATGAACGCCTCGTGCCGCGTGGCGCCGTGGTTGAACTCGGCGCGATCGATGACCTCCAGAGAAACGCCCCAGTCGGCGTAGGAGGCAACGATGTCCCGCGTGGCGTCTTCCGACGAGGAGTCGACGACGAGGACCTCGTCCGGCGCGACCGTCTGGGACAGGAGGCTGTCCAGCAGCCCACCGATCTCGCGCGCCGCGTCGAGAGTCGGTATGACCACCGATACCGAGGGCGTCACTTGCCCGTCCTCTCCACGAACATGGTCTTGAAGGTGCGGACGAAGATCCGCAGATCCAGCGCCAGGCTCGCGTGGCGCACGTAGAAGAGCTCGAGCATCTGGCGGTCGCCGTTCTCCCACGTCGCCTCGTTGCGCTCGGTCACCTGCCACCAGCCGGTGATGCCAGGCTTGCAGGAGAGGAACTCGTCGCGGCCGTCGCCGAACTCGTAGGTCTCCTCGAGCGTCACGGGCCTGGGGCCGATCACGGACAGGTCGCCCGTGAGCACGTTGATGAACTGCGGCAGCTCGTCCAGGCTCGTCCTGCGCAGGAAGCGGCCCACGCGCGTGACGCGCGGGTCGTCGTCGAGCTTCTGCTCTCGCCTCCAGGTCTCCAGCTGCCCGGGCGTCATGTAGCGCTCGGGGTTCGAGTGCGCGTCCGGCACCATGCTGCGCAGCTTCCAGATGTAGATCCTCTTGCCACCGCGGCCGATGCGCTCCTGGCGGAAGAATGGCCTGCCCGGGCTGTCGATGCAGATCGCGGCGCACACCGCGGCCACGGGGATCGCCAGGACGGCGCAGACCCCCGCGGAGAAGCAGACGTCGAACGCCCTCTTGACGAAGCGGTAGCCGGCCCCGCCGGGCTTTGGCGCGGGCACGGTGTCATCTGGGGGCGGGCACTGGAACTCGCCACGCGCGTAGCGACGCGGTTGCAACGCCTCCACCGCGCCCTCGCCCTTCGTATTCACTTCGCTCAAATCAGAACAGCCTGAAACCGACATAGAAGGCTGCCCCCCCCCGCTCACGCCACGCCTCGTTCCGACGCGGCACTGCGGGCTCCTTGCAAGTCCCTCATCAGCCATTTCTCCTTGGAAAGCACGCCCAGGCCCACGCGCGTGGACACTTTGCGGCCGCATACGTCGATCTCCAGCACCGCAGTGCTCTTGCGGCGCCAGATCTCCTTGACCATCGCCTCGTGCCCTACCAACGGACCGCCCGTTATCACCACGCGGTCGCCGTCTTTCACGCCAATGCTCATGGGCACCACGCGGTTCCCAGGCTTGGTGAAGCCACCAATGATCTCGACCTCGTCGGGCGCCAGCGGCACAAACTCATTGCCCTGGGCCAGCAGCCGCGCGAATTCGTCCATGTCGAGCAGCATGGCCTCGACGGCTTTGGGGTCATCGCAAACCGCGATGAGGTACCCCGGCAGCAAGGGCTTTTGCACAGAGACCCACCGACCACGGACCTTGATCTCAGTCTCGTATTTAGGTGAAAACACTTCTTGCAACAGGCACTTGGGCACCACGCGGCCAATGAGCGCGGCCATGGCGTCTTCGCGCCCTTTCATCACCTGAATCACATACCACTGCACGTACATCACCGCCTTAAGAACATTCCTATCGAGGGCGGGAAACGCAAAAGCGGACGCAGGCTAAGGCGAGCCCTATGGCTACGCCCACCCGGTGCATGACCGGCAAAACGTCCGCTATACATTCCCCAACCCACCGAGGTCTGCTCTTGGCACCACGTCGACAAGAGGGTATGGACACGCCGCCTATTGGCAACGGCAATTACCGATACCCCTCCCCCTAAAATATGCGGGCGGTGGATATCAGCTTATCGCTTGGTCAAGTTTACTATTAATAAACCCTTTAGGCGATTCTCTCCATAATATTTATTATTAACGAACTAATTACAGAAAACCCAGCAGTGTGTTTCCTATCGCTAAAACTGGAGGCACCAAATGGGTAAGCAAGACAAAACTGAGCGGGGCAAGACGCAACTTGCCCGACTGCGCAAAGCGCGTGGCCTTACGCAGACGGAAATCGCCTACGACCTTGGTGTAAGCAAAGCGACGTACAGCTCTTGGGAAAGCGGGCGCATTGAATTGGGGGCAGGGCGTATCACCGCCCTGGCCGAACGCCTTTGCTGCACGCCCAACGACATCCTCGGGTTTGCCTCCACCCCCGAGCATGACGAGCCCGCCCGCTACGAACCACTCACCGAGGAGGAGCTTCACGCCATCAAACTGTTCCGTTCCTGCCCGCCCAATATCCGCCACAGCATCCTCGACATCATGCAAACCACCGTGAAAGGCTGGCGGATTGGATAGCGCGCCCCCACTCACTCCGTCATCTTTTATTTATTCCCTCACGTACCCTCCACAACAATGGGTTGACCTCAAGCGAGAAACCATTACTCGCAGAACCAAATCTTGCAATCCTACATGGCAAGATTGATACGAATCTTGACACGCTGCGTTGCAAGATTTTGGAACCCAACGTTACCGCTCGGTCTCCTGCATGGCCTTCGACATGAACTCGACCCCCCTGTCCACCATATAGAGCGGCAAGTTGAGCACTCCGTTGTTCAGCGTGAGATTGCGCTGCGAAAATCTCACCCTGAGCGGCGTTGAGTCTGCATGCTTTTTTGCATAGTACTTAAGGCTGGCAGAATGCACGACCTCGCCCGACTTGACCTCGACAGGCACGAGGTCGTTACCCACCTGAATCAGAAAGTCGACCTCATGCCTGGGTTTCTCGTTCGTCCAGTAACGAGGGCTCGCATCGAGCTGTGGAACCAGCGCCTGGAGCACGTAGTTCTCGGCAAATGCTCCTTTAAACTCCGCGAACAGCGCCGTCTTTTCCGAAAATGCCGTGGCATCCAAGCGAGACAGGCGCCGCAAGAGCCCAACGTCCAGACAATACACCTTGAACGCAGAGGGGCTGTCATAGGCCGAAACTGGCACACCCTTCGCGTCATTAAGCGGAATCTTTCGTATGAGACCGGCCTCTACCAGCCAAGAGACCGCGTCTTCATATTCGCGTGCGCGGGCTCCTTCACGCACCAACCCCCACATAAACTTCTTGTTCTCGCGCGCAAGCTGCGATGGTAGGGAGTTCCAAGCAAGGGAGATTTTGGCAAACTGGGCTGCCCCACCATGCTTGGCAAAATCATTGGTATACGAAACGAGCAGGTCCGAGAGGACGCCATCCACCTGTGCCACATCGCGCGTTGCCACCCAGCGATGCACAACTTCCGGCATGCCGCCCGTTACAAAGTACCTCTGGATCTGCTCATTCAGGCGATCGTTAAATTTGTGCTCGTGTACCTAGACGCAACCTGCTACTTTTCTATGGTGTACCCGACGCCCCAGATGTTCTTGATGAAGCGCGGGTTCTGGGCGTCGTCGCCCAGTTTCTCACGCAGGTGCCGGATGTGCACCATGACGGTGTTGTTGGACCCCGCCATGAACTCCTCGTCCCACACGGCACGGAAGAGCTCCTCAACCGGCACCACGCTCCCGCGATGCTCGGCGAGATACAGCAAAATCGAGTACTCGAGGGGCGTGCAACGCACGGGCTTTTCGTCCACCGTCACCGTGCGAGCATCCTTGTTGATGGAGAGTCCGTTGAACGAGATGATGGGTCCCGTCTCCTCGGCAGCAACAGCCTGCTCGCGACTGCCGTAACTCGTGTACCTGCGAAGTTGCGCCTTGCAGCGCGCCACCAACTCAAGAGGGCGAAACGGCTTGACCATATAATCGTCCGCGCCGAGCGTCAGACCCTCTATCTTATCGGACTGGCTATCGCGCGCGGTGAGCATGATCACGGGGTAGGTGCGCTCAGAGCGAATGGTGCGCAGTAGCTCAAAACCGTCGACGTCGGGAAGCATGATGTCCAGCACAGCAAGGTCGAACTTTTGCTCCAAGATCAGCCGCGCCGCATCGGCGCCCGTATACGCCAGCGTGACGTCATAGCCCTCGTTACGCAGATAGATACCCACCAAATCCGTGATGGTCTTCTCGTCATCCACGACCAGAATGCGCGGCGTCTCCATAGCATGCTCCTTTCGCCCACGCCCATTATGGCGAAGACTCCATTTCCGCGCACCCCTTTACAGATGCATTAAGCAAATGCTAAGCGAAATGCCAAGTAGCCGTTTTATACGTGGGACATCATTTGCGGTAATCTTGAGGCATCGCGCTGAGCGCACTCCCCTGGCTTCCGAATCCCCAAAGAGGTTCTTATGAGAAAACCCCGCACAGCCACAATCGCCGCAGCCCTCACCACAGCCCTCGCCCTTTTCGCCGGCTTCCCCACACCAGCCCATGCTGAAATTCGCACAAGTGACGTCATCCTGGGGACCACGGCGGCGGACCGCGGCATCGTGCAGGGCGAATTGCCCGACATCACCGCGCCACATGCCATGGTGCTGGGCCAAGACGGTCTGGCCTACTATGAGCGCAATGCGGACGAGCCCATCAAGATCGCCTCGGTCACCAAGGTCATGACCGCCCTCGTGGCGCTTGAGCACTGCGAGCTTACCGATATCGTCACGGTCGACCACGCCGCGGCAACGGTGGGCGAATCGAGCCTGGGCCTTTTGGAGGGAGACGTCCTCACCATGGAGGACGCACTTACGGGCCTCATGGTCATGAGCGGCAACGATGCGGCAACGGCAATCGCCATCGCCGCTGGAGCCAAGATCGACCCTGCGACCACCGACCCCTATTCCACGTTCATTGAGGCCATGAACCAAAAGGCAAAGGAGCTGGGCTGCACGGATACGGTTTTTGAGAACCCCCATGGCCTCGATTTCGACAGTTGGGCGGGCAATCTGCACTCGACCACGCGCGACATAACCGCGGTGTTCGCAGCCGCCATGAAAAACGAAAACTTCCGCGCTATTGACAACAGCGACCGCACATCGATTTCCGTGACCTCCGCAGACGGCACCCAACGCACGCTCACGCTGACCGTTCGCAACCAGATTCATGGACAGGAGGGGAATATCGGCGGCAAGACCGGCACCACGATGGAGGCGGGCAACTGCTTTGTTGGCGCGTTCTCGCGCGAGAACGGCGGCGAGGTCTACGTGGCCATCTTCGGAGCCGCAGACAACGACACGCGCTTTGTCGACACGCTCGCTTTGGCGAACTGGTACTACGACCACATCGCTACGGTGCCCTACATCAACACCCCCGTCACACGCAACGGTGTTCCGCTGGTGGGCGAGGCGACGTGTAGCGCATGGTGCGACCGAACTGCCGCGGTCACCCTCGAAGACCCCAACGCGACGTTCAGCGTATTTAGTCTAGGCGATGAGCTCGTGCAGGACGTGAAGTATGACAAACTGGACGGAGCCGTCGAGCAGGGCGCAACCGTGGGCACCATTTCCCTGCGGCAAGGGGATGTAACCGTGGGAAGCGCCAACCTCGTCTCCGCGGAATCCGTGCCGGAGCCCAACCCGATCGAGTGGCTCATGATTAAATTCGACCGGCTGATCCGCTTGTTCGAAGGCAGGCCGAGTACGGCCGAGTCGGTTGTGGTAAACGAGGCCGCCGATCCACTGGGCTATGACAACTGGAACGCGGCATAAGTAGCTGCTTTGAGCCTGCTGCGTTGAGCTTGTGCCCGCTGGCCACAAGCGGAAGCTTAGCGCCCGTCGCGCTCCTGTGTGAGCTTTTTCGCCTGATGGCGTGAGATGAACCATGTCACGAACGTGGTGATGAACAGCAGGGTCGTGGCTATACTGGCAACCGATTCCAGATCGTGGTTGCCTAGGTAAACACCAAGACGCGACACCATGAATGCGAACACGGTGGCAGCGAGCAATCCGTACGCCACGCGCGTGAGGGGCAGTTCGCGGTGCAGTTCGTTGTCGATGGGTGCGGGGCCCTGCGCCGCTTCACGACGGGCGTGGAGCTCACGCGCGGTCTCCATGGCGCGGGCATCCTCCGCCTTGCGGCGTCCGTCATCCTGCGACGCACGAGTGCCGTGAGTCTTCTTCTTGCTGCTCAATAGTATCGATCTCCTTGGCTCACGCAACGCGCGGGTTCATGTCGCGCCCCGTATGACCTTCTACCCAAACAAGCCGACCGCGTTATCCCACGCCGCCTGAGCGACCGTCTTCGGTAGCTCGCCAGTGCGATCAACACGGTCAAATACCAGCACATCGGCGGTCTGGGCGATCATGGCCGGCTCGCACTCCAGTCCGCGGATGGGCTCGGGCGCCATGTACGGGCAGTCAGTCTCGAGCAGCAAGCGGTCGAGCGGACAAGCGGCAAATGCCTCGCGGACAGCATCGTTGCGCTTAAAGGTTGCAGCACCGCCAAATGCAATGTGACACCCAAGGGCAAGGAAGCGCTCCATGGTGGTGCGATCCTCACCAAAGCAGTGGAGCACGCAACCCGAAGCGGGAACACCCACCTGTTCGAGCACGCGCGCTGCATCGGCATGGGCCTCGCGGGATTCATCCCCGTAGTCATTGCGAAGATGAAGCTCAACCGGAACATTGCGAGCAACGGCAAGCTCGACCTGCCGCGCCATGACGTCCATCTGCAGATCGTGCGGAGCCGCCTCGATGTCATCGTCCGCATCGAAATGGTAATCCAAGCCAACCTCGCCCACGCCCACGCAGAGCGGATCTTCCAACGCGGACTCAACCTGCGCATGCAGCGCATCAGTGTACTCGGGGGCACCATATGGATGCACGCCCACGAGGTACCTCACGGCAAGCGGCAAACCGTTCTCCGCCGCGCAATTGACCGCCGCCTTAAGCCACGCGGAAAACGCGCGTGCGTCCGGAGTCTCTTCACTGCGATCGGCTACGGGATCGTACAGGGTAACCAGCGAGCGAACGCCAGCCTCGTATGCGCGGGCGAAAACGTCCGCCATGCCTTTGTCCTTCCCCCAAAACGACCGCAGATGGGCATGCGTGTCGTAAAGCGGTGCCTGAGGCGCAGGAAGCGTGAACGTCTTGTTCTTTTTGGTGTAGACAATCGGCATGTGCGAAAGGTCCTAGTCAAACGATTCCGAAAGAACGGCTGCGATCTTGATGAACTCATCCGTGGTGAGCGCCTCGGCGCGCGCGGTGGGCGCAATGCCACATGCCTCGAACGCCACGTCGAGTGCCGCCTTGTCAAAACCGTTTGAGCTCATGGAGTTGCGGATGGTCTTCCGACGCTGGGCGAATGCGGCGTCGACCACGCGCGACACGCACGCAGCATCGATCGGGGCATGATCCGATTCGGCGCACGCCAGCTCGGCGCACGCGAGGGCGTCGACGCGGTCGATGCGCACGACGGCGGAGTCCACATGCGGGGCGGGCATGAAGCACCGGGGCGGGACCTCAAAACGCCCCGTCACCTCGCCATACAGGGAGAGCTTGACCGTGTAGGCTCCATACGCTTTGGTGCCCGCCACGGCGGCGATGCGATCGGCCACCTCTTTTTGCACCATGACGACCGCACGCGTGAGGCTCGGCATGGTCTGGAAGAACTGCAAGATGATGGTGGCGGCAACGTTATAGGGCAGGTTCGCCACGAGCATGGTGGGCTCGCCGCCGCTCGCCTCGGCGATGGCCGCCGGCGGGACAGCGAGCGCATCGCCCATGATGAAGTTGAAGTTGTCATGGTCCATGGCATGCGCGGCCAGCACCTGCTCAAGCTCGGAATCCATCTCGATGGAGGTGACATGAGCGGCTTCCTGAAGGAGCGCAAGTGTGAGCGTGCCGATGCCGGGACCCACCTCAAGCACGCGCTCGGAGCCGGAGAGGTCGGCGAGCGCCATGATGCGCTCGATCACATGGTTGTCGACGAGGAAGTTCTGGCCCAGGCGATGCTTGGTCGCCAATCCAAAGGCCTCGAGCATCTCGCGTGTCGCAGTCGGGTTCGCCAGAGGGGAAGTCGTCATCGTTAGCCCAGACGCGGGAACAGGGCGTCGCCCTTCTCGACCGGCAGCCCCGCAGCGAGCTGGCCCCACGCGCAGGCGGCGGCCATGTCGTCGGTGTCCGCCTCGCCCTCGCAGCCGATGCGGCGCAGGGCCTCTGCGCTCGTGCTCGGCATGAGCGGCATGAGCAGGTGCGCAGAGATGCGGATGGCCTCGAGCAGGTTCCAGATCACGTTGGCGAGCTCGCCCGCCTTCGCGGGATCCTTGGCGAGCGTCCAGGGCTCGGAGTCCTCGATGTAGTGGTTGGCGGCGTGGATGAGGTCCATGACCTCCTTGGCGGCGTCGCCATAGGCGAAGGCCTCCATCTTGGCGGCATAGCGCTCGAAGATGCCCTCGGCGGTTGCGGCCAGCGGATTCTCGGCGTAACCGGCGGCCGCGGCGTCGCGCTCGGGCGTTGCGCCGTCGAAGTACTTGATGCACATGTTGGTGGAGCGCGAAATCAGGTTGCCCCAGCTGTTAGCCAGATCGGCGTTGTAGACCTGCTCCATGCGGCCAAAGCTGATGGCGCCGTCGGTGCCCGGGGTAACGTCGGTCATGAAGTAATAACGGTAGCCCTCCACGCCGAGCTTCTCGATGACCTCGCGCGGGGCGATGGCGTTGCCGCGGGACTTGGACATCTTCTCGGCCTTGCCAGTCTCCTCGTTCTTGACGGTGAGGAAGCCGTGCGCGAAGACGTGCTCGGGCAGGGCTTCGCCCAGCGCCATGAGCATCGCGGGCCAAATCACGCAATGGAAGCGGATGATGTCCTTGCCCACAATGTGGGTCTGCGCAGGCCAGCGGTAGGCGAAGTCCGCAGCGGCCTCGTCGCCCTCGGCGCCGTAGCCCACAGCGGTCATGTAGTTGGTGAGCGCGTCGAACCACACGTAGGTGACGTGGTCGGCATCGAAGGGCACCTCGATGCCCCAGTCGAAGGAGGTGCGGGAGACGGAGAGGTCGTTCAGGCCGCCCTCCACGAAGGAACGGACTTCGTTCATGCGGAAGTCGGGCTGGACAAAATCCGGGTGCTCGTCATACAGGGCGAGCAGCTTGTCCTGGAACGCGGAGAGCTTGAAGAACCAGCTCTCCTCCTTGACGCGCTCGAGCGGGCGGTCGCAGTCGGGGCAGAGATGCTGTCCTTCCGTTCCGCGAGCCTCGTCGGCCTTCTCGACCTGGGTCTCGGTAAAGAAGGTCTCGTCCGGCACGCAATACCAGCCATCGTAGCTGCCCTTGTAAATGTAGCCGGCCTCCTGCATGCGCTCCCACAGATACTGGACGGCGCGCTTTTGGCGCGGCTCGGTGGTGCGGATGAAGTCGTCGTTGGAGATCTCCAGCTCACGCCACAGATCGTGGAAATGCGGTGCCTGGGAGTCGCACCACTCCTGCGGGGTCATGCCGTGCTTCTCGGCGGCTTCTGCCACCTTCTGGCCGTGCTCGTCCATGCCGGTGAGGAACTTGACGCTGTAGCCGGCGGCGCGGCGATAGCGCGCCTGGACGTCGGCGATGATGGTCGAGTACGCGGTTCCCAAATGCGGGTCGGCGTTCACGTAATAGATGGGCGTGGTGATGTAGTAGGACGGCTTCGTGCTCATGATGCGCGGCTTCCTTCTCGCTGGTTGTTCATACAATTCTTCATTCTAGCAGGAATGCCCGGTGTGCCATTGGGGGACGGACCCCTTTGGCACAAGGGGGCGCTGGGGTTGGATGTGCCATCGGCACACCGGACGCACGTCACTGCTGCTGCAGCTCGAGCACCTTGGCGTAGACGTCACGCTTCTTGCGCGAATACTTTTGGGCTAGGCGCTTGGCGAGCGCGTTGGCGGGCTCCCCGGCGGCCAGGGCTTCGGCGATGTCGGAGTGCAGCAGCTCATCCGGGTCGACGGCGCCGTCGGCACGGACGCCGGCGGCCAGCGCCGCCTCGAGCCGATCGAGCTCATCCTCGCTCGGAGGCGCCACCACGATCACCATCTCGCCCTTGAGCTCGCCACGCGCCACAACCTGCTCATGCAGCTCTGGGGCAGGTGCGCGCAAGACCTCCTCGTGCAGCTTGGTGAGCTCGCGGCAGAGCGCGACCATACGCTGCGGGAACACCTCGGCGATCGCCTTGAGCGATGCCTCCGCACGATACGGGGACTCATAAAAGATGAGCGCGCCCGGAATGGACGCGAGGCGCTGAAGCCTGCGCACGCGCTCGCCGTGCTTGCGCGGGAGAAACCCCTCAAAGAAGAACTGGTCGCTCGGGATGCCCGACAGGACCAGGGCGGTCACGCACGCCGAGGGGCCGGGAATGACCTCAACGGGGGCTCCTTCGCGGCGCGCGAGCTCAACAAGCACCTGACCGGGATCGGACACGCTCGGCATGCCCGCGTCCGAGGCGAACGCGATGCGCTCACCGGCAAGTACGCGCTCCACGAGCTCGGGAGCACGTTGGACAATCACGTTGTCATCGCAGCGCATAAGGGGTTTTGAAATGCCCAAGTGAGCCAGGAGCTTGGAGGTGACGCGCGTGTCCTCGCAGCAGATGAGGTCCGCAGTGCGAAAGGTCTCGGCGGCACGCGGGGACAGGTCTCCCAGATTGCCGATGGGCGTGCCCACCAGGGAAAGAAGCCCTGAGCTATCCGGACGTTTCGCACGATCGCCAAGGCAGAGGGTGTTCGGCATGTGCTACTCCATCATGGCGCGCTCGAGCGGGGCAAGCGCCACGCGCGCATCCCATGCGGGAAGACGGCGTTCGGTCTTCCAGGTTTGGAAGAACCAACCGTCCGCCGCATCGAACGTCGCGAGCTGGTTCGAAACGAATACGCGCTCGTAGGCACGACGGCCCTCCGGCGTGACCGAAGACCCCGAGAGCACGGCGGCACCCGACCACTCACCAACGATGACGGGGAATTTGAGGCTCTTTGCCTCGCGGATCAACGTCTTGTTGCGATTGAGCGCGGCAGTGAGTCCTTTGGGGGACGTGATGTCCTGGGCGGTCTCGTCCCTGAAATGATAGAGGTGCAGGTCCATGACCACATTCTGGTACTGCTCACCTGCCATGAAGCGCTTCCAGGCGTCCGGATGGCCCGAATCGGAGAAGACGACCATCTTGCGCGTTGGCATATGACGGCGCACGACCTCATACGCATCGCGATAGAAATTGCGCAGATAGTGCCTGGGAATTCCCACGCTGGTGGAAAAAAGCCCCGTGCGCACGCTCATAACGGGAGAATCGAGCAACTCGATGCCAAGCAGGGGCTCTTGCTCGCCGTACCGCTCGGCAAGGCGCTCGAGGGTTTCGAGCGCGGTAGCACGGCCATTTGCAGAAGAGTGCCAGTCGGCCACGATATCGGGTATGGTGGGAGAGCTGTTGGAATCCCCCTGGCCACCAGGAACCGTCGCGAGATCAAGCAAAACTTTCATCTCGTATTTATTGGCCCATTCCATGGCGCGATCGATATAGTCGATGCAGGAAATATAGGATTCATGCTCGTTTTGCGCGCCAAACGCATACCAGGGAAGCGGAATGCGCACGGCGTTGAGCCCCATCGCCGACATTCTCTTAAAGTCGAGCTCGGTGACGAACGTCTCGTAGTGCTCGCGAACGCGCTCGTTATAGGCGGCGGGTCCTAGCACCTGCTGAAGCTCGCCGTCGTTGGAAGCACCAGTAGCGGCGAACAATGAGGGCGTGACCCATGGTTCCAAGATGAACCAACCAGACAGATTGACACCGCGAACCCTGTCGAACATGGACACCTCTCCCTGTGCACAATTCCTATCTAAGTTCTTAGGATACCCCCATCGAGCGCGATGAGACATCGAAGACCTAAACCAAAAGACCTCCCATTTTTGGGAGGTCTTTCAAATTCAAAGGGTGGCGGGGAAGGGAATCGAACCCCTGACACGAGGATTTTCAGTCCTCTGCTCTACCAACTGAGCTACCCAGCCACTATATGCGCTGTCGTTGACAGCAGTGATTAATATACCCATAGTTTTCCAAGCGGTCAAGCAAGTTTTTTGTTTTTGCCAAAAATAGTCCCCGCACCGCCACGCGCCGATAGTGCCAATAGCGCCGAGGGGCGCTCGATAACGAACGCCGCCCCCGAGCACGAAAGCATGCGCCAGGGCATAACGCCATCGTGGCGTGCGAGTACACGACCGGATGCGTCGACGAAGGCGATATCCAGCGGAATCCGCATGAACCAGGTGTGAACCGACCGGCAGCGGGGAAACACGAGGATGCGAACACGCCCTGCGCCGACCGTCGCGGGAAGAGCCACGAAGCCCGCAAGACGGCGCGCGAACGTCTTCGCCTCTTCGACCTGCCCCTCCCAGCCAAGGTCGTGCAGCGCGCGGAAGACTGCAACACTAGCAGCTGCCCCATGACAGGAAGTCACACAATCACCCCCGACTTCCACGGATCGACCGTCACGGCCTTGGTGTGGACAAGCTCGAGCGGCGCCCCCAGGTCCACTCCTGCAATGGAAAGACCCTGGGGCCACGGACGATATCGCAAGGTGCACCGATAGGTCCGCAAACTCCCCACAAGGCTGAGCAGGGATCCACGATCCGAGCCGTCGCTCCCTTCACCACCCTCAACCACTACTTCGACGCGTACCTCATGACCATCCATGGCTTGTGCGAGCTGCTTCTCAACCTGCGCCGCGGCAGATGCCCCCGAGAGCACCCCCGTCGCATCTCCCGCTGGCGCCAAACCGTGCGCGAGCACGACATCGGGCGCCACCCGGTCAAACCGCGCTGTAGCTGACACGAACATCATCACGTTGTAGACAATCAGAGCAAGCACCAGCATGACGGGAGCGACGACGGCCATTTCGACCGTCGCCTGAGCGCGATCCTCCGCACGGCATGTCTCACCCATCACGAACCGCCTCCCCCAATTGACGCGATGTCGCTCACGCGCACCGTAAGTGGCAGGGAGCCGCCGCCGGGCAGCGGGATTTCGGCAATGGTGAATTCCATGGACATGATGCGTTCCCCCACTGCATAGCCGACGGCCTGCAAAATCGCCTCTGGATCCGTTGCGCCGGCGGGAATGCTCCGCAATGCACCTTGGATATGGGCATAATCCTGCATACCCGCGCGCGATGCCACGAGCGAGCTATCGGTGAGCACAGGCTTTCGCTGTCTCAAGTCGACCGGCTCTATGCCAAGGGTTCGCACGATTCCCTGCAATCGATCCTTGAGCCAAGTGCCCACCGAGCCGATGCCGATCCTTCCCAGGCCCTCTGCAAGGTCGGAAAAGGCGCGGTCTATCCCGGCGCTCGACTCACCGTAGGAAGTGAGTAGATCACCCCACAAATCCATCACCGAATCAACGAGACCGACCGCTCCTCCCGACCCAACGCGCCCTTCCAGGGAGCTGAAAAACCCTGAGAGGACGTTGTTTTGACGCGTCGCCTCGTCGGGCGCGAGGACCGAAGCCGAAACGGCACCGCGCTCTGCCACGTGCTCCGTCGTGGCAAACGGCGATTGCAGGTCTTCGGGCGTTTGCGTGGCGGATGCGACGACGAGCGCGATGCACCCGTCCCTACCGGGAGGGGCGATACGCGGCCGTTTGCTCGAAAGGCCCAATATCGCCTCCTCAAATGCACTACTCACCTGTTCCGCCTCTCCACGTGAACGTGCCTGCTCGTCGAGCTCCTGTTGACGCGCGGCCACGTAGTCGTCAAGCGCCAACGTGAAGGCTCGCAGATGGTACTCAAAGCCGTTGTCTATGCTCGTCGATGCGGCGGGGGCCTTTCCCACGTCGCCAATACTGAACCGGCACACCTCGCACTCCCGCGCGGCACCTTGATCAAGCGACTCAAGCGAAAGCGAGGGGCCCGCCGCCCCCTGAGCACCGGGGCACGAAGAAGAGAAATGCAGAGTGAGACCATCGTCCTCGTTGCTCGAGGGCCACGCGGCATCGGTATACAGACTTGTCTTCCGCACTTCCTCGGTATTTCTGGGCAGCAACTTGACCGTCGAGGTGATCGTGCCGTCCCGTTCAACGACTTCAGCGCCCGCGAGCGTCTTAATCGCAAAGCCGTAAAATGCATGGCGTGCAGCGGCGTCGGCACGGGCTTCGGCCCCTTGCCCTTCGGGAGCATCGTGGTCATAGCGCCAGCGATAATACGCCCGTGCGCGATCGAGAGCGACATTCGGCTCCCACACCATGCTCGATGCGAAATCGGGGTTGTCATGATCCGCAATGCCCGAGAGCCGCCCCGCCCGCTCCTGCATGTTCATGCCATCGCGCCCACAATCCGCTAGCCACGCCGCCTCCTTCTTTGCCGCCGTATGCTCCGCCGCGCGTGCCAGATCTGCCGCTGTCTGCTCCAATTCACCGGATTCTCGCTCAAGTTCCCCGAGTGATATCTGGTCGCCCTCGAGCGCCGGGAACTCCGATGCAGATGTTGAGGGAGCCGCCAATGCGCTGCCGGCATACGTGGTCGATTCGCCATTCTGCGCCGTGCAGGCGCGGGTGGCGTTGGCGGCAACCAGATACGGCAACGAGTCCTCGAGGGTCTTAAGGCCCCGCGAAGCCGATGTCACGAAGGTGTTCCTGGTCTCGAGCATATCGAGGCCGGCGTCCAGCGTCTTTGCCGCAGCACCCTGTGCGCCCGGCACGAACGCCCCAATCAACCCCACGCCCGTCATGGCAAAACCGGCAAGCCCCAAGCTCAGCGAGCAGGCGTCGAGTACCGTCGCCACTGTATGGTACGAAGAGACCACATTCGCCCCCGCAAGCGCGGTGGCATCCGCACGGGCCTGCACATCGCCCGACCTGCCCGCCGACCATACCGCCAACGATGCCGAGAACAGCAGCGCCAGCACCATCAACATCGCAACGGCTGATGCCACCGTCGTATAGGCACCGTCCTCGAGAAACATATCGATGCCCCATCGCACTCTGTGTCGCGCGTTGCGCGTGCGGGGCCACCGGCTTCCAAGAAGGTCAGCCCTCAACTCATGTATCCCACATCTCAACCCATTCCGCATACTCACCCTCCAGCCACTCTGACCTGCCCTCATACGAGACATCGACCCGCAACCGCACATCGCCGTATCCGTTCACCTCGCCCATCGCGCCCGCAAACGCCCCCAAGATGGGAAGCGGCCGAACATGCCCCTCGATGGATACGCGGACGGTTCCACCCGTATCTGCCGCGCGCCCACACTCGATCTCCCATGATTGGGAACCTCCCGCATGAAAGATCGCCAGATCAGGTATGGCGGAGAGCCTGCGAAGCGCGAACGCCCGATATGCCTCGTCGTCCTCCAGCGTGGCCGTCGTCATCAACCTAGCCGTCTCGGCAGCCGCGGATTCCATGATCGCGCGCGTGTAGAGCAGGCAGACGGGCTGGAGCATGAGCAGCAACAGCAGCAGAAACGATGGAATCAGCAAGGCCGCCTCGACGGTCGCCTGGGCGCGGTCCTCTGCCAACATCTCAATACAGGGATATGTCGATGGCTCCTCCCGCGCTGAACGCATGCGATGCCGCGGCGCGCACGAGCTCCGCAAGCGTCCCGTCAACGGCAGCACGCCACAACGCCGCCATTCCCGCCACCATCGCCAGAAGCGCAACGACGGTGAGGGCGTATTCGACCGTCCCCTGCGCCGCCCGCTCACCAAGCACGTGCACCAGCCGTCCATGCTGGTGCCATGCCCCAACCATCGCCTTATCCAGCCTTCCATGGCACCTCCCTGCACGGCGGGAGCGCGCTAGACCTCGCCTGGAAGCAGTCGAGTCACCCTGACCGTGCTCTCCCGCCCGCCTTCCGTATTCACCAGGACCACGTCGCACCAAGCATCCCCTCCCTGCACGATGGCGCCCCAAACATTTCCCTGCATATCGAGGTAGCCGCTGGCGGCAAGCCTTGCCTCTCCGGTATCCGCATAGGCACGCAGCACGTTCTCGGCAACAACGGGAAGATCACCCTCCTCGACCCAACACAGGGCATCGGTTGCCCCCTCGCCATCCGAAGCCGCCGCACCAGCGTCTTGAGCACGCGAGTTGAGAGCCAAATCGCGTAAAAACGTCTCGGTCGAGCTCTCGCGCGTCTTCGCGCCCAATAACGCTCGCGCACGCTCCAATACGCCAGCCTGCCCTCCCGCCTCAGCCTCATCCTGAGTGGAGGCATCGCCATCAACTTGCGTCGCCGCCTGTCCCATAAGCGCCGCAACAATCGCGACGCCGATGCAGACAAGGGGAAGGCCGTACACCAGCGCACGCGGCGCACGCCCGCTCACAGGCCGTTGATTCCGTTCGAGATGGCGTTCCACAGCTCGCTCACCTTGTCTCGAAACGCGATGATCGCGATGATCGCTATCACCACCAGCACACCAACCAAAATCGCGTACTCAGTCGTCCCCTGCGCATCCTCCTCATGGGCGGCCTCGATGCATGCATTGCCCGCTCGTTGACAGGCAACCGCAACGCGAGCGCGCGCTTCTTCACAGACCTCGGCCAGATACTCAACTAATGCGATCATGGGTACCTCCCTACATCATCCCGCCGGCAGCAAGCAGCGGGCCCAAAATGGATAACAACAAGGCGGGCAAGATGAGCGTCCCCGTAGGTATGAGGAGCTTGACCGGAGCCCGCTCGATTTGGCGCTCAACCTCGGCGCGATGGGCGGCGCGGATCTCCCGGCTTTGCCCCTCAAGCGTCTCGGACAGCGGCGCACCGAGCTCGAGTGCCTGCGAAACGGCGACTGCGAATACTTCGAGCGCCCTTAGTCCCGTCTCATGCGCGACAGCCTGAAGCTCCTCTTCCCGCGTCGTCAGACCCGATTGCCACGACACGCGCGCCTGCGCCAGACGCGCGGAAAGCCCACCAGATCTGCCATCGCAGTACATGCCCAAGGCGGCATCGAACGACAAACCCGCGGACAGACCCAGCCGAACGATATCGATCATCTCGGAAACCTCGCTCAACGTCACAGAAGTCTTCGAGGGGGCTTCCACCCTCAGAACCCTGCGCACCCCCGCTTCAAGTGATGCGACGAGCCGCATGCCCTCCCTGCGCAACGTCTGCGCCCAACGGGCGCAGGTACGCCGACGGTCGTAACGTTCCCATCCCAAAAAGAGAAAGACAGATATCGTCGCCAACGAACCAGATGCCACGACCGGTATGGCGATATACACCCCTCCCATCACACATCAACTCGCATGATCTTGCGGATGATCGACCAAGCGAACATGTTCAGGAACAACGCGACGGCCAGAGACCCAAGGCCGGAAGGTGTGAACACTCCCGCCCGGAAATCACTCGACGCCAACGAGAGGAACCCCACCATAAAGACGGGCATTCCGGCTACCAATCGAGCCGACATGCGCACTTGCGCCGTCTTCACCTCGAGCTGGCGCATCAGGGCTATGCGCTCCCCAACCAACCCGGCGGCTTCTGAGAGTAACCCGCCCAATGCCGCTCCTGTCCTGCGGGAAACCTTGAGGGCGAGCACCACCAAATCCAAAGCGGGCGCATCGAGGCGCTCCACCAACTCATCAAGTGCATCAACCGACGAGACACCGCAGGTCATGAGCGCAGAGGCGTGTAGGAACTCGGTGCGCACCGGTTCCTCCGCACGGCTGCCCACATACTGCATCGCTTGGGAAAGAGACAAACCCGAACCAAGAGAAACCGCCAACGAGCCGAACGCCTCGGGCATCGCACGCTCAACCCGGTTACGCTCCACCCGCTTGCGTGGGGTGAGGACGCCGTACGCGGCAAACTTCCCCTCAATCTCTTCGCGCGCATGGAGCAGCGCACGTTCCACGCCCTTCAAAATGAGCGCGAGCCGCCTGCGTGCAATCGTCAACTCGCCAGATAAGCCGGGTGTCGACAGGGCCGCTAGGCTGATAGCCGTGAGCGCTCCGACGCACGCTGACACGATGACCTCCATCTATCGACCTCCTCTTGCTCAAGCGCGCCCGTTCGCAGCGCCTCGCCAATGAACGGTGGCTCCCGAATCAGTTCCCACGTGTGGGCAACGGCGTCCCCTCGCACGTACTCAGTCAGTTCGACCCCGCCTCCCGGTGCACGCGACACGCCCGTGTACGACGAGACGTATCGCTTACCCGACGGGGTGCGCACCGACATTACGATCCCGTCGAGCGCCATCGCGATTTGCTCCTCGATGAGGGAACTCGCGAGATCGACGCCGTAGCGGGCGAGCAGGGTCAGGCGGACCACCGCCTCCTCGGCGCTGCCCGCATGCAGCGTCGTGAGCGAGCCATCGTGACCGGTACTCATGGCCTCGAGCATGTCGATGGCCTCACAGTTGCGCACCTCGCCCACCACGATGCGGTCGGGACGCATGCGCAACGCGTTCACCAGCAGATCGTGGATCGTGACAGCGCCCTCCCCCTCAATCGACGCCTCGCGTGCCTCGAGTCGGACGACATGCGGATGGTGCGTGAACTTGAGCTCGGCCGAGTCTTCTATGGTCACAATCCGCTCGCCATGCGGAATCTCGCACGACAGGGCATTGAGCAGGGTCGTCTTTCCCGATCCCGTGCCACCTACCACCGCAAGGTCCTCACGAAGGCGCACGGCGAACGAGAGCATCTGCGCGTACCATGCCGGAAGAGACCCCAAGCGCACCAGGTGCTCCAATGAGCTGATCCGATCCGAGAACTTTCGGATGGTGAGCGTGGGGCCGTCGATGGCGACCGGCGGGATCACCGCATTCACGCGATAACCGTTCGGCAAGCGCGCGTTCACCATGGGGCTTCGCTCATCGACACGGCGACCCAGCGGCGATATGATCCGGTCGATGAGGATGCGTATCTGCTCATCCGATTCAAATGGCCTGCCTATTGGACTCAACACGCCGCCGCGCTCGATGAAGGTCGATGCGCAGCCGTTGACCATGATCTCGGTCACCTCATCGTCTTCCAACAACGACTGCAAGGGGCCAAGCCCCACCACATCATCAAGCACATCGGAAATAACACGCTCACGCTCGCGCACGCCTAGGTCGATTGTCGCATCCGCATTGATGACCGCCTCGAGAGCCGGTCGCAGCTCCATGCGCGCTTGTTCGACGTCGGATACCTTGACGATGCGAGCCACCTCGGCAAATCCAACCCGGTCCATCATCAGGCGCATGATGTGCACCCTCATGGCCCGTGGGGCGGAGGCAGACGCATCCGCTGCGCGCGATGTGTACCCGCACTGCGATCTTTCCGCGCGGACGTTGTCGCCGCCTGCCTGGACGCGGGCTATTCGATGCATCAAGCTCATCGTGCACCACCGAATCTTTTTCGCCACGGCAACCGAAACTTCGTCCCTTGCGCCTGGCCCTGCGGCTGCGCCGCCATGAGGCGTTTATCGACTGAACAGCCCAACTCCCCGAGCAGTTGCGCCGCAAAGGTCCGCACGCTCTCGGCAAATGCGCTGTTTCCCGCAACCAAAGCGTCGAGCTTGCCAAATGAGAGCATGCCGCTCACGTCCTCGCCACCATCCGCTATCCGAACGCGCGAACGCAGCGAGGCACCCATCTCGAATCGTAAAGCCTCCTCCTCTCCGCACCCACGGGCACCTATCCGATTGAACACGCTGGTCATACGTGTTGCCGGGACGCCCAACCGCGACGCAAGCGCGACGACTGCCGCCGCCGATGACCCCGAGGTCTCTCCACTGCCACCCACAATCAAACAACGGTCACACGCGCCAACGGCAACTGCCGTCGCATCTCCCCAGCTGTTCGAGGTATCGGCGTAAATCACATCCGCCGCACCCCGAAGCACCTCGATAAGCTGCTCAATCGGTGCGCCAAACAACTCGGCCTTCTCGCCCTCCGCCAACGGACCCCACAATGTCAAGCCGGGGCCCACGCGCATCGCCGTCGCCTCGACGTCACACTCCGCAATGACTCCATCGCGCTCATGGGCAACAAGGCCCTCGAGACCCTTGCGAGTTTCTGTCCCCAACACGGCGGGCAGGTCCCCAAACATCAAGTCGAGATCAAGAACGGCAGCGCGCAAGCCGGCACGGGCGGAAGATGCAGCCAAAGAGGCCACAAGGGTCGTCTTTCCAACGCCTCCCCTGCCCGAAACGACTGTGACGAGTGGCGCACGATGCGCCCCTGTCGCCGTGTGCGCAACCGAGCGCGAGCTCGCGCGCGCCGCAACCTCACGCAAATCGCTCACTGTCCCCTCTCCACCCACCGGCGTGCCATCACACCGCTCGGCCATGGGCGGTGACACGATTGACACGCCCTCAGGCCAACTCGCGTCATCCGGTTCGTCAAGCGGAGGCCACAGCTCCTCAAGAGGAACCATGTCATCGCGAGCGAGGGCTATCTCACCCGTTTGCTGCGGGAATTTGTCGGGTTCCATGCATGCCTCTAACGTGGTTGAGTCTTCGGAGCGAACCTGCGCGTCCTCACTCGCCCTCGTCGCGATAACCTCACTTGCACCGGTGTGCAGCAAATGCGCGATAGACGGCGCATCGCAACCATCGGCGATTACGAGCACTTCCGCCCCATCAAGCGACTGCCGTACAAACGTCATCCCCGCCACTGTCTTGGCGACCGCTTGGGAATCGCAGCCCAACACCACATGAACATCTGCCGCGGCACACGCCCTTCCCAGTTGCACGGCGCCCTCCACCGAATTCACGCGGGCGATCCGCGCACGTGCATCACGCTTGCGCACTTCCGCGCGAACACGTCCGTATACGCCCTCTGCGCAATACGCCAGCCAAATCGATTCCATCCGTCACTCGCCTTCTTTCCTTAATGGCGAATCGTCCGCAGATGTATCCGCCTCCGGCTCGTCCTCGCCATCGGGCTCCCCTTCTTCCGGCTGCTCCGACTGCACCCCCGGCACGACTAAGGTGACCATGCCACTCGACGTCGCCGCCAGTAACTCGCGCACCGCCGAGGGACGCACCGCGAGCGTCACCCATTGCACATCTCCACCGCCTAAAGCCAGGTTGCTTGAGTCGATCACCCGCGCGCTCGTCAACTTGTCTGCAAGCGCGTCGCCCAAGGTATAGACGTCAACCGTCTGACCCCGCGTGAGCATGCCTCCAACCGCATGCTCCGGATCGCTCGCGACCGAGACCGCGACCATCCCGCGCGGAATGTCCACCGCGCCCTCACGCTGCTCGAAATATGCCTCCGCAAGGGGCGCATGCGCGGGGATCTGCGCCGTCGCCGTTCGACCCAGCACGCTCGAAAGACCGGTTATCGCGCCTTCGGGCAATAAGGCGGAAACCCATTCCGTCACCACGACGTTGCCCTCGTCGATCTTCTCGCCAGGCTCGATCTCCCGGCTGGCCACGCAAACGCTCGTCAACTCGCCACCGTATTGCGCCAGCATCTCCTGCTCCGCACGCTCCGCATCACGGTGCGCAGCGGATATCGCCATAAAGCACACGAGTGCGGCCGCCAATCCGGCAAAAGCGCTGATTGCAAGCCTTCTGCTTCGATTCATCTACCGCTTCCCTCCATCGCATGCGTCCCGTGACTCGATTCTCGAGCCCCACGGAGCTCGCGGAGGCGGCAAAATGAGAAACTCCGCAGCGACCTGTTGAGGGCTCATACCACCAGCTGACACTCGTTGACAGACCTGTGCCAGACTCGGGCCAGACCCGTGCCCGAGCGCACGAAGGCCCACGGTCGACGCGCGTAGAAAACAGGGCCGCCCGTACATCGAGCGACCCTGCGATTGAGCTATATCGTTGTCTTTCGCTCACGCGCGAGAAAACCCCTGATTAGAGATGAATATCGGGGTCCAAGCTCTGCGCACTCACGCGCATCTCGGAGGCGAGTGCCAAAAACGCATCCACGCGCACGCGCTCGATCTCCCCATCTTCTACGCCCTGCAACACACCACATCCCGGCTCGTGCACATGAGAGCAGTCATTGAATCGACAGGTATGCGCAGCATCGATGACCTCGTGAAATGCTCGTGCGAGCCCTCGTTCATGCCCAACGAGCGGCAACGAGCGCAATCCCGGGCAATCGGCTATGACACCGCAAGGTTCAGGCAGCGCGACCATGATGCGCGCGACGGTGGTATGCCGCCCAGCATCATCACGTTCACGCACCTCGCTCGTCTCGAGCGCCTCGGCACCGAGCAGCGTGTTGAGCAGCGTCGATTTGCCTGCACCGGACTCGCCCAAGATCATGCCGACCGCGCCGTGGGGAATGCAAGACCGGACCTCATCGAGACCCACCCCCGTACGCGAGGAGGTCGCAATCACGGACACACCCTCGCCAACCAGCCGCCGAATATCCTCAACAACCGCTTGAACCTCGCCCGCCTCACACCGGTCGATTTTCGTGAGGATCACAACCGGCTCGGCACCGCAGTCGCGCGCGAGTACGAGTGAGCGGGCGATACGGTCACGCATAAGCGACAACGTATCGCGCTCGGCACCCAAAGGCTGCACGATAAAGATCACGTCGACGTTCGCTGCCAGCACCTGGCGCTCGCCGCGGTTCTTGCCGCGCCAGCGCTCAAATGCCGTACGTCGGGGCAGAACGCGCAGAATTACGCCCATGTCGTGGTTTGGCGAGACACGGACCGCCACGAAATCGCCCACGCTGGGCAGAACGCGCTCGGCAGCCTCATCTGCCCCCGCGGTCCTACCTGTGCCGCCCCGGCCGTGCTTACCACGCTTGCCGCGCTTTCCTTTGGCAAAATCAACGGCATGCTCGGCGCGCAGCAACGCGCCCGAAGCCGTCGCAATCATGGGAAAACCACGATCCAAGCGCACCACGGCACCCAGCTCAATCTCTGCGGCGGGCACATCCCCCGCTGCATCGAGCTCCGAGCGCGCCTGCTCAAACGCAGAGACCTGCGCGCTGGATGCACGCAGGTCTCCAAAGCTCGGAATATGTTCCAAAACGTCAGCCACGCTTACGCCTCGGTCCCTTCCCTTACGCCTTGTTTTTCTCGATGTTGCGCATAACGGCCTTGTAGACCTCCATGATCGGGATGATCAGGAAGGCGAGGCCAAGAGCAGCGAGCAGCGCCATCGGATCGAGGGTCATGAAGCCGAAGACCTCGGCGAGGAAGTCGACCTCGACCGGGATGACCGTCAGCACGAGGGCGAGAACGGCGGCACCCCACAGCCACTTGTTCTGTGTCTTCATGGCGAAGATGGAGGCGCGGCGGCTGCGCATGTTGAAGGAGTGGAAGATCTCGACCATCGAAAGAGTGATGAAGGCCATGGTCACGCCCTCGGCATCCGGCACGCCATCGAGCAGCATGCCCATGTCGATGGAGCCGTTGTGCAGGAACATGCCCGCGAAGAAGGAGGCGAGCACCAGCAGAGTGATGATGACGCCCTGGAAGGCGATGTCGAGGCCCATGCCATCGGCGAACACGCCATCGGAGGCCTTGCGTGGCTTGCGCTTCATGACATCACCCTCGGCCTCCTCCATGCCAAGCGCGAGCGCCGGCAGGGAGTCGGTGATGAGGTTGATCCACAGCAACTGGACCGGCTGGAAGATGGTGAAGCCGATGAGGGTCGCCACGAACACCGAGAGGACCTCGGCGATGTTGGCGGACAGCAGGAACTGGATGACCTTGCGGATGTTGTCGTAGATACGACGGCCTTCCTCCACCGCGTTGATGATGGTGGCGAAGTTGTCGTCGGCGAGAACCATGTCGGCGACGTTCTTGGTGACGTCGGTGCCGGTGATGCCCATGCCCACGCCGATGTCGGCGCGCTTGATGGACGGAGCGTCGTTCACGCCGTCGCCGGTCATGGCGACGATGTTGCCCAGGCTCTTCCAGGCATCGACGATGCGGGCCTTGTGCTCGGGCTGGACGCGGGCATACACGGAGATCTCGGTGACGCGGGTCTTGAATTCCTCGTCGGAGATCTTGTCGAGCTCAGCGCCGGTGATGGCCTGGGAAGCGTCCTCGACGATGCCGAGGTCCTTGGCGATGGCGACGGCGGTGTCGATGTGGTCACCGGTGATCATGACGGCGCGGATGCCGGCCTCCTTGGCCTCCGCGATGGCGGCGGTGACCTCGGGGCGGACGGGGTCGATCATGCCGGAGAGGCCGCAGAACACGAGGTCGTGCTCGAGGGCCTCAGGGGAGAAGTCAGAGGGCTTCTCGGTGTAGGTGCGGCTGGAGAGCGCCAGCACGCGCAGCGCCTGGTCGGCCATGGCCTTGTTCGCGGCGAGGATCTGCTCGCGGCGCTCATCGGTCATGGGGACGAGCTCGCCGTTGTCATACACATGGGTGCAACGGGAGAGGACGACGTCGGGGCCGCCCTTGGTGTACTGCTCGAAGGTGCCGTCGGCTTCCTCGACCACGACGGACATCATCTTGCGGCCGGAGTCGAACGGCGCCTCGCCCACGCGCGGGTGCTCGACGTCGAGCCCCTGCATGCCGGCCTTGGCAGCGTCGTTGACGAGAGCGCACTCGGTGGGCTCGCCAACCGCCTCGCCCTTCTCCTCATCCCACTTGGCGTCGGAGCACAACGCCATGCCGGCGAGGAACTTCTCCTCGGCGCAGGCGAGCTCGTGCTTGACAACGGTCATCTTGTTCTGGGTGAGGGTGCCGGTCTTGTCGGAGCAGATGATCTGGGTGCATCCGAGAGTCTCGACGGCGGTCATCTTGCGAATAATGGCCTGACGCTTGGACATCTTGGTGACACCCATGGACAGGACGATGGTGACGACAGCGACCAGGCCCTCGGGGATGGCGGCGACCGCCAGGGACACGGCGACCATGAAGGTGTCGAGCAGCATACCCGGGTTGGTGCCAAGCTCACCGAAGTGGCGGACGATGTCCACCGCGAAGATGATCACGCAGATGGCGAGCACGAGCTTGGTCAGGATGCCGGAGAGCTCGTTGAGCTTCATCTGGAGCGGGGTGAGCTCCTTCTTTGCCTGGGTGAGGGCCGTGGCGATCTTGCCCATCTCGGTGTTCATGCCGGTGCCCACCACGACGGCGCGGCCGCGGCCGTACACGACGGTGGAGCCCATATAGCACATGTTCTTGCGGTCGCCAAGCGGCACGTCGTCCATGCCCTCGCCGAGCTCGATGGTGTTGGCGTGCTTCTCGACCGGGACGGACTCGCCGGTGAGGGCGGCCTCCTCGATCTTCATGGAAGCGCTCTCGAGCACGCGGCAGTCGGCGGGGACGGAGTCGCCCGCCTCGAGCAGCACGACGTCGCCGGGGACGAGCTCGGAGCTTGCCATGTGAACCATCTTGCCGTCGCGGATGACTTTGGACTGCGCCGCGGACATCTCCTGCAGCGCCTCGAGCGCCTGCTCGGACTTGGCCTCCTGAACCACGCCGAGGACGGAGTTCAGGATGACGACGGACAGGATGATGGCGGCATCTGCCCACTCGGGCTCGCCCTGAATGAAGCCGGTGATGACGGAGATAGCCGCCGCAACGAGCAGCATGATGACCATCGGGTCCGCCATCTGCTCAAAGAAGCGCTTCCACAGCGGTGTTTTCTCTTCTTCGTCCAATTTGTTCGGACCCACGTTCGCCAGACGCGTCTGCGCCTCGGCGGCAGTCAGGCCCTGAGCGGCGCTCGTGGACTGCTCCTCGAGAACCTCCTCAGCCGAAGCCAAGTACTCTTTCAATCTGACCCCTCCCGGAGTATGCCAAGCGGGACACAGGCGCGCTGCGCCCCAATCCAACAGTCTGACACCCGATTATAATTCCCGGAACCTGGGCAAGGGCTTGTCATAGGGCAATATGGTACCCAAGCCATTCCCAGGTATACCTGAGAACCCCGCGATAGAAGGCAATGTCCACATCCTTCTACTATGGGGCGTTTATAAATCAAGGGCCATGTGGAATGAATCGGCATGCGGTCGTTTTACAACGATGTACGGCTTTTCTTTTTCTATAATGTGCCCATGTATCTGCTTACCCACGACGCCTATTAATGACATCAGATGGAGGTCTGAATGCAGCAGAAACTTAAACGCACCAAGATTGTTTGCACCATGGGTCCCGCCTGTGACAACGACGAGACTATTCGCGAGATGATCAAGGCGGGCATGAACGTCGCCCGTTTCAACTTCTCCCACGGTTCCTATGAGGAGCACCAGGGTCGCATCGAGCGCGTCCGTCGCTGCGCCGCCGAGGTTGGCAAGCCCGTCGGCATCCTGCTCGACACCAAGGGCCCCGAGGTCCGCACCGGTCTGCTCGAGGGCCACGCCAAGGTCGAGGTCCACGCCGGCGACAAGATCATCGTCACCGCGCAGCCCACGACCGAGGACTGGCTCGGCAACGCCTCCCACATTTCCCTCGACTACCTCAAGCTTCCTTCCGAGGCTGAGAAGGGCTCCATCATCCTGATCGACGACGGCCTGGTCGGCCTCGAGGTCGAGTCCGTCGACGGCCAGGACATGCACTGCGTCGTCCTGAACAACGGCCTGATCGGCGAGCGCAAGGGCGTCAACATCCCCAACGTCGACATCTCCCTGCCCGCCGTCACCGAGCGCGATCGCCAGGACATCCTGTTCGGCCTCACCCAGAACATCGATTACATTGCGGCGTCCTTCATCCGTAACGGCAAGGCCGTCGAGGAGATCCGCGAGCTCTGCCTTGCCAACGGCGGCGAGCACGTTACGATCTTCCCCAAGATCGAGTGCGCCCTGGGCGTCGAGAAGTTCGACGAGATCCTCGAGGCTTCCGACGGCATCATGGTCGCTCGTGGCGACCTGGGTATCGAGATCGCGCCCGAGCTCGTTCCCCACATCCAGAAGGAGATCATCGCCAAGTGCAACGCGGCTTACAAGCCCGTTATCACCGCCACGCAGATGCTCGACTCCATGCAGCACAACCCGCGCCCGACGCGTGCCGAGGTCACTGACGTTGCCAACGCCATCCTCGATGGCACCGACGCCGTGATGCTCTCCGGCGAGACCGCAGCCGGCCAGTACCCGGTCGAGGCCGTTGCCATGCAGGCACGTATCGCCATCGAGACCGAGAAGTACATGCCCGCTCACGCCGAGCTCGCCATGCCCGAGAACGCGTCCGGCACCCGTGTCGTCAACAACGTCGTGGGCATGTCCGCCGTCCAGATGGCGACCGCCGTGGGCGCCAAGTGCATCACGGTGCCCACCACCACCGGCCGCACCGCTCGCCTGATCTCCCACTTCCGTCCGAACATGCCCATCTGCGCGTTCTCCCGCCACGAGTGGGCCGTTCAGCAGATGATCATGTATTGGGGCGTCATCCCGCGCCAGGCCGAAATCACCCAGGGCACCGTCAACGGCACCATCGTGAAGGCTGTCGAGACGGCCAAGGAGCTCGGCTTCGTCGAGAAGGGCGATCTCACCGTCGCGACCGCCGGCGATGCCCGTCTCTCCGTCGAGCTCGAGGGCAAGGTCTCCTCGACCAACCTCGCCTACGTGGCTCAGGTTCGCTAAGGCTCGCGCTACACGCATCCTTTCAAGCGATATCATCGCTGCAGAGGGGCTCGCTGGTTTGTCCAGCGAGCCCCTTCTTTGTCACCGGCCTCGCCGCATCTCCGCCCCCGGCCACGCCGCGCCTCACGACTATCCCATCAAGCCCAGAGAAGCCGCACATCGAGCGATACCCCTAAAGCCGCTCGCGAATGAGGCTCGCGGCGGTGCGCTGGACCTCGTTGAAGGTCTGAGCGAAAAACTCGCTGGTGAGCAAGCGGTATTCCGGTTCACCAACCAAGCTGTTGGTCCGCACAATCTCATGAGCGATCGCCACTGTGTACAGCACCGAACACCCATCAATCGCATACTGCGGAAATGCCGCGGCCGCATCGAGCAGGCGCGGAGTTGCAACGGGGAAGGCGTCGATGCGCAACGACTTGCCAAACTGATCGAAGTCCCCCTGCTTCTTAATGCGGAAGTCACGGCTGGGCTTTTGCCCCAGCTCGTCAAGGAAATCGCTGACGCGTTGGTTCCAGATGGTGTCGGCAAGCAGATGCGTCCAGGTGCCCAACACCATGTCGAACTGGGAGCGGCGCGCATCCACAGCCTTGTCCGCCTCGCGGACGACCTCGAAGGCCTGTACCTGAAGCGAGGCGGTGAGGGCGGGATCGACCTTCAGCTCATAGTTCGGGGTGTGCGCGGGTGACACATGTGCCACCTCGCGCGCAAGCGAACCCGCCTCGATGACGGGGGCTTTCCTTGCCGCGGAGTCGGTGGGCTTTCCCGCCGCGTCGCTCGTGCGCCCCCTTGCCACGTCATCGTCGAGCGCAAGGACGATCGTGCGGCCATCGGAAGCACCGGGTGCAACACTGGCATCATCGACAGGCACGCCGGCGATGCCCAGTTCATGAGCCATAGGCGCCACGTAGGTATGCCAAAACTCCGCCTCGCGGGGTTTAGGGATATGCTCGGGAGCGGCGAAATGCGTCACACGATACGGGATGGGCTCGGCCACACTCGGCACCATGTAGCCCACGTAAATGTCGGGCACAAAGTTGCCAAACAGGAACGCGTTGCGGTCCCGCACGACGCCCGCGAAGGGGCCGCCATCCTCAAGCAGCCCCTCCGCATGCGCGATATGTATGTTCCAGCTTGGCATACCTCAATCTTCTCTCACGTCGTCGTGCGCTCCAACCGCAGCGAAAACCATCACAGGTTCGCTCGGAGGTGGGGCCGGCCCGCCCAGGCGGTAAAAGGTTCCCAGGTGCCCCAGATCCGAGCGAACGTAAAGGCGCGGTGTACTGAGGTACATAAGCCTTTAGGTTCGCCCGGAGGTGGGGTGTCTGGGAAAGCTTTAACTACGGACCTCGCCGCCAGTGGCCTTACACACCTTGGTCACGAGCTTGGAGTGAGCCTTCTCCACTTCCTCACTCGTGAGCGTGTGGTCGTCGGCGCGATAGGTGAGCGCGAACGCCATGGACTTCTTTCCCTCGCCCACGCGCTCGGCATCGCGGTACACGTCGAACAGGCGCACGCCCACCAGGAGTTTACCGCCGGCGGAGCGCAGACGGCGCTCCAGGTCCTCGCAGGTGACGGAGTCGTCGACCACGATGGCGAGGTCGTGCTCGACGCTCGGGAACTGCGAGAACTTGCGATAGGCCTCCTGGGCCCCGGAGAGCTTGAGCAGCGCCTCGAGGTTGAGCTCGAACGCGACCACAGGGATGTCGATGCCATAGACGTCGCGCGCGTCGGGGTGGATCTCGCCGACCCAGCCGAGCACGGTACCGCCGGAGAGAACCTCGGCACAGCGCCCAGGCTGCAGGAAGGCGTAGCCCTCGCCCTCGGCGGCGCGGAAGCGGACCTTGGGGATGCGCATCTGCTCCAGCAGTTCCTCGACGACGCCCTTGCCGTCGAAGAAGCGCAGCGGCATGGGTTTGCGAATCCACGTCACCTCGCCCATGGAGCCGGACATGACGCCCGCGACGGCCTCGCGCTCCTTAGGGGCGCTCGCGTTCTCGCGGCCGAAGAAGAGGGTGCCGATCTCATAGAGCTGCACGTTCGCCGTGCTGTGCTTGATGTTGAACTCGACGGACTGCAGTAGGCCGGGGATGAGCGAGCGGCGCATCTCGGTCTGCTCAGCGACGAGCGGGTTCATGAGCTCGACGGCGCAGCCGCGGCCCTCCTCCGTCATGCCGATGCGCTCGAGGTCGCCCGGCGCGGCGAAGGAGAAGTTCATGGTCTCGTTGAGGCCGCAGGAGCGCAGGATCCGGCCGACCTTACGGGTGAGGCGCTGCTCGCGGGTGAGGCCGCCAATGTGGTTCTTGGCGGCGGGGATGGTCGCCTCGACGCGCCCCATGCCCCACAGGCGCAAGACCTCCTCGATCAGGTCGATCTCGCGCGGGAGGTCGGGGCGGAAGGTGGGGGGCACGACGCTGTAGACGAGGCCGTCGCCCTCACCGGAGACGGACACCTTGCAGCCCAGACGGGTGAGGGAGCGCTCGATGAAGTCGGGGGCGATATCGGCGCCGCAGATGGCGTGCACGCGCGCGAGCCTGAGCTCGACAGGGGCGACCTCGCGCGGAGCCGGATAGACGTCGACACATCCGGGCGCGACCTCGCCGCCGGCGAGCTCCTCGATCAGGGAGCACGCCAGGTTCGCCACGTCGACGCATCCGGTCTCATCGACCTGGCGCTCGAAGCGGATGGAGGCGTCCGAAATGAGCGACAGGTCGCGACTCGTGTGGGAGGTGCGGCCCGCGTTGAAGCAAGCGCTCTCCACCAGGACGTCGACGGTGGCGTCGGTGACCTCAGAGTCCATGCCGCCCATGACGCCGGCGAGCGCCACCGGCGTGGCACCGCGCTCGCCCGTGGCGATAAGGCCCATGCCCGCCGAAAGCGTGCGCTCCACGTCGTCGAGGGTACGGAACCGCTCGCCCTCGCGCGCGGCGCGCACGGCCACGGCGCGCTTGCCGTCGCGCTCCTCGAAGGCGGAGAGGTCGAACGCGTGCAGGGGCTGGCCGGTGAGCATCATGACGTAGTTGGTGACGTCGACCACGTTGTTGTGGGTGCGGACGCCTGCCGCGTTTAGACGCTGGACGAGCCAGTCGGGCGAGGGGCCCACCTTGACGCCGCGCACCACGCGGGCGACGTAGCGGTCGCACAGGCCCTCGTCGATGAGCTCGACGGAGACGGTCTCAGCCGCGGACGCGCCGGCCTCGGCCTTGACCTGGGGAAGCTCCACGTGGAAATCGCGGTCGTAGATGGCGCCGACTTCGCGGGCGATGCCGATCATGGACAGGCAGTCGGGGCGGTTGGGCGTGATCTCGCAATCGAGGACCGTATCGGAGCTACCCAGATACTGGGCGAGCGGCATGCCCACGGGCGCATCCTCGGGAAGGATCCAGATGCCCTCGTGGTCGCCGGAGAGGCCGAGCTCGCGCTGCGAGCAGTTCATGCCGCAGGATACGACGCCGCGCAGCTTGCCCTTCTTGATGTGCACGTCGCCCGGCAGTTCCGCGCCGACCATGGCGGTCACGATGTGGTCGCCCTCGTTGAAGTTCTGCGCACCGCACACGATCTGCAGGGGCTCGGGGTTGCCGTCGGCGTCGACGTTGTTGGCGCCCACGTCGACCAGGGTGACCCACAGATGGTCGGAATCGGGGTGCGCCTCCTTGGAGACGACCTTCGCCGTGACGATCTTGTGATATGCCTCGCCCACCGTGTCGATGGACTCGACCTCGGTGCCGGTGCGGATGAACTCGCGGGCGAGCTCCGAGGGATCCTCCGGCAGCTCGACCATGCTGGACAGCCAGTCGTAAGAAACTTTCATCTCAAACCTCTTCTTAGAACTGATTCAGGAAGCGCATGTCACCGGTGACAAGCGTGCGCAGGTCGGGCAGGTCGTAGCGGAGCGCCGCGATGCGTTCGACGCCGGCGCCGAACGCGAAGCCGGAGTAGACGTCCGGGTCGATGCCGCAGTTGCGTAGGACGTTGGGGTCGACCATGCCGCAACCGAGGATCTCGATCCATCCAGAGTGCTTGCAGAAGGGGCAGCCCTCGCCACCGCACACGCCGCAGCTTACGTCGACCTCGCAGGAGGGCTCGGTGAACGGGAAGAAGTGCGGGCGGTAACGCGTGGCGCGGTCCTCGCCGAACATGCACTTGACGAAATAGTCGAGCGTGCCCTTAAGGTCGCCGAAGGTAATGCCGCGATCGACCACGAGGCCCTCAATCTGGTGGAACTGGGGCAGGTGGCAGGCGTCGGCCGTATCCGGACGGTACACGCGGCCCGGGGCGATCATGTAAATGGGAGGCTCCTGCGTCTCCATGGTGTGGATCTGCACGCCGGAAGTCTGGGTGCGCAGCAGCACGTCGGACTCGCCGTGAGCGTGCTCCTCGGGGTGCGCCGCGGTGCCGGGGGCGTTGTCCTTTACGTAGAAGGTGTCGCGCGCAGAGCGGCTCGGGTGATCGAGCGGCGCGTTGAGGGCGGTGAAGTTGTACCAGCTGGACTCGACCTGCGGGCCGGTCTCGACGGTGTAGCCGATGCCACAGAACACGTCCTCAACTTCCTCGATGATCTGGTTGATGAGGTGCGCGTGACCGATCTGCGGACGGGCGCCGGGCAACGTGATGTCCACGGCCTCGGTCGCCATGAGCTCGGTGATGGCGGCGCGCTTGAGCTGCTTCATGCGGCCCTCAAGCAGCGTCTCGGCCATGCGGCGCATCTCGTTGGCGCGCTTGCCGAGCACCGGGCGCTCCTCGGGCTCGATCTTGCCCATCATGCGCATGAGGCCCGTGATCTCGCCTTTGCGGCCCATGAGCGCCACGCGCGCGGCCTCGAGTTTCTCCGCCGTCTCGGCGCTCTCGATCATCTCGCGGGCCCGCTGCTCGAGCTCCTCAAGTTCGTCGATCAGACTCATCTGTCCCCTCTCCTTCCGATCGTCGCCGCAGCGCGGCGCCGATGTGTTCCATAGAAAAATCCGCCCTCGGGATCGTGCGACCGCTCGCACTCCCAAGGACGGATCTGATTTCCGCGGTACCACCTTGATTGGCCGCCGGCTGTCCACCCGGCGAACCCTCTTTTGCCCGATGTCGCGCGGGCGCGCGGCTTCCCTACTCAGCGCGCAATTGGGGTCGGGTGCAGATCGCACGTCGCCCCGGTGCCATCGCGGCGCGGGAAGCCCCTCGCCGGAAGGCGGCCGTTCAGGTCGCAGCTCGGGAGTGAACTCAGGTCTCGTCGCCGCGGGTGGGCTTGCAGCCGGTGACCCTCCCTCTCTGTGCGGCGAGGCGGTGAGGCCCGACCTCTCCGTCAACGCAGTGGCCAAGATAATAGCACAACGGCAAATGCAGCCGCACTATAGATGTGATGCGCTCCCGGGCTATTTATCACAGCCGTTCAACCCGGTCGATGCCTTGCGCTCTATCGCTAAACATTCTGCCATTCCCAGCCAGCAGCGTGGCGACAAGTCCAGCCAACAATCCAGCAATATCGAGCGTTTTTGCAGTCCAGAATGCTGGAAAGGTCACATTTTCAAGGTACCAGATAAAATCTGACAGGAAAGAATTCGCATCATGAGAGCCCCATCCCCACATCGTCTGCAAGTCGTAAAACGTTAGAAGGGCAAAGCTCATCACCAATGTGGTACAAGGGTATCGTACATACTTGCCCCCCCATAGCCCCGCAAAAAAGAGCGCAAGGGACGTGGCTATTAACAGCCAGTCTACTTTTGTTGGATACTCTAATCCTTTGTATGAAAAGCCAGGCAATCCGTAAAACTGCTCAGTAACTCGAAGGTAGTAGCTAGAAGCCAAAAGTACCGTGGCGGCAACCGCCAGCAATCCCGCTAATACTTTTCGCCTACCTCCGAACATAGCCGTAGTTCGACTTTCCATCATGGGTCTCCCAGCCATTGATCTTATCGCTCACATCAGCATGATAATCTTGAGTGTGCTGAGCGACATGATAGTCCCTATAGCCACCTGGACCTGTACCGTTCCCCGGAACCATTACATAGCCAACATGATCCCAGTCCCCATCTTTTCCGAAATCCAATGCGATGAAGTCCCCTTCTTGAATCGTGAAAGAAAAGTCGAGGTGGTCTGAGCCGCAATTTTTGACCCCAAAATACTTCATGAATTCATCAGCAAGCGTCCAGGTCCTTGCTTGTAGATGCTGACCCCAATCATTTCTATGCCACCAACCGACATGGACGCTGTTGTAATCGCCGCCGGAAACCTGAGGTTCTCCCCCGCTTTCAAGAATCTGAGATGCAAAGTTGGTGCAATCCGAGTCAAAACTTGGATACTTCGGATTGCGCTTCGTCGAGTAGGTGAGCGCGTACTCGAAAGCTGCATTAGAATCGAAACTCCGAACCGCAGTCGAGTGTCTGGCAGATGCAATTTCAGTCCACCCGGAAAGCTCTTCAAATGATGCGCTAGGCAACGTTAGCATCAACTCACGTGCTTCTTCGCCTGGATCGGCAGACTCAAGCCTAGTGATTGCTTCGATATTTCTCTCATCATTTTCAAAAATATCAAAAAACAATCGCAGCTCAGAAACGCGCTCATCAGATTCGCAATACCAAGCCGGCCTGTCAGGAGAATCGAGGAGCGCCATAGAGAGCTCCGCATAGCGTGCCCAATTATTGCCATCGATTGGGTCCAACGCATACGCTTTCATCACCGCCTGGAGAGCTTCGTTCCTCCTTATCGAAGACAAAGCCTCTGATGGGAAGTCAAAGGTAGGATACAAAGGAACGAATGCCCCATCTATCCCAGCTTCAATTTTCGAAGAAACGGTTCCGAATTCCCGCGGTAAATCGATCTGCGCATTCGCGACCGGCTTCTCAATTGCTTGAAATTCAACTGTTTCTTGCGCACCAATAGGACACGGATTAAAGACAGAAGACGATAGAAATAAAACGAACAGAACGAACGCTGACACAATCATTTTCATAATGAACTCCTTAGCATTGGTGTGCGACCAATTGCTTATGCTTCACAAAGGCCCAGAAGCTTGCTCACCCCATCCCTATCTCTATCTCATCTGATTCAATGCTCTACTTTTCCCGACAGCCTAATATCCTCTCGTTGTCCCCTATCTGGGACAATTACATTAGACATTAATATTTATATATTATGATAACACTTCACAACTGAATATATTGCACCAGCCCTACTAAATTGAAAGACAGGCGAGATGAAATGGGGAGGGTCAGTGCCGCCCGTCACTACGTTCGGAAGACAAACGGGTACACTCAAAGGAAGCAACCGTACTTAACCTATCTCAAGGAGGCCCCATGGCAACTGCAGAAGAACTGACCGGCCGCCTTCGCGCGCTCGAGTCCAAGCTCTGGACCCGCGAGTACCTCATGAAGATCGCCGAGTTCGACGGCGCAACCATCGCGCCCGAGAACGGAGCGGCCGCACGCGGCGACGCGATGGGCGCGCTCGCCGGCGAGCATCACGAGCTCCTTACCAGTGAGGACGCCCGCGCGCTCATCGCCGAGCTCGAGACCGCCGTGGCCGCCGGCGAGCTCACCGATCCGCAGGTCGTCGCCGAGGTGCGCGCACTCGCCCGCGACCAGCGCGAGGCCGTCGCCCTGCCCACCGAGGAGGTCGAAGCCTGGAGCCGCCTCACCTGCGAGGCCGACGCCGTCTGGCACAAGGCGAAGGGTGCCAACGACTGGGCGAGCTTTGAGCCCTACGTGGACCGCATCGTCGAGACCCTCAAGCGCCACGCCGGCTACATGGACCCCACGCGCGACCCCTACGACGTGTGGCTCGACCAGTACGAACGCGGCATGGACGCTGCCGCCTACGACCGATTCTTCGAGGCCGTGCGCCAAACCGTCGTACCGCTCGTACATGCCATCGGTGAACGCGGCGAGCAGCCCAACGCGCCGTTCCTCACCGCACACGTCCCCGACGCCGTCCAGCGCGCGATGTCCTTCGACCTCATGAAGCTCGTGGGCCTCGATCTCGCGGACACCTGCCTCGCCTTCACCGAACACCCCTTCTCTGAGGGCTTCGCCGTGGGCGACGCGCGCGTTGCCACCCACATCTACGAGGACAACCTGCTCTCCAACGTGTACTCCGTCATCCACGAAGCGGGGCACGCGTCCTATGAGCTGGGCGTCAACCCCGCGTACGCGCGCACGTGCCTGGAGGGCGGCACCTCGCTTGGCATTCACGAGAGCCAGAGCCGCTTCTTCGAGAACACTGCGGGCCGCAGCCGTGCGTTTATGACGCCGCTGCTCGCCCTGTTGCGCAAGCATGTACCCGAGGTCTATGGCAGCGTGAGCGAGGATGAGCTGTACCGTGCGGTCAACATCGCCACACCGTCGCTCATCCGCACCGAAGCCGACGAGCTCACGTACCCGCTCCACATCATGATCCGCTACGACATCGAGCGTATGCTGTTCGCGGGCGAGGCGACCGCCAAGGACGTGCCGGCGCTGTGGGCCAAGCTCACCAAGCAGTACCTGGGCCTCGATGTCCCGAATGACACCCTTGGCGCGCTGCAGGACACTCATTGGAGCGGCGGCAGCTTTGGCTACTTCCCAACCTATGCCCTGGGCTCGGCATACGACGCCCAGTACGTGCCCGCCATGGAGCGCGCGGGCGTTGACCTGGAAGGCGCCTGCGCGGCCGGGGACCTCGCCCCCGTGCGCGCGTGGCTGCGCGAAAACATCTGGCAGTGGGGTCGCGGCAAGGACGCGGGCGAGCTGGTCGAGGATGCGTGCGGCGCGCCGTTCAACGCCGCCTTCTACTGCGACTACCTGGCAAAGAAGTTCGGCGAGCTCTGCCGGCTGTAGCACCCGTGCGAGCCCACAACCTCAACGGTCTGCGTTGGGCATAGCGACTCACATGAGCCCTCATACCGATTAATGACCGTGCCACGCCTTTCCAGTAGGAACCGTGAGCACCAAAGGAGGCGCCGCTCGGTCTTTTAGTGACCGAGCGGCGCCTCCGTGCGCCCCCATCAGACGAAAATACGCAAATGCGGGGATAATAATCGGTCCCTTGAAGTAGCCACACAATGCGCGCTCAATCTACCTGCTGGTTTTCTGCGGGCATAACGCCAGCTACTCGGCCCTCCCTTTTTTATCCCCGCATTTGCGTATTTTGCTGGCGCAAGAGGCATCCACGCATCAGAAAACACCCACGAACCCAGTATCAGCATGAGAGAGAACGCTGCCGCGCAGCGCGGCCAGGGCTACACCGTTAAGAACACCATCACGATGATGAGGGCAAAACCAACCAGATCCGTGGGCGCGAACACGGTGCCCAAAACAAGCGCGCTCGTGACCGTGGCGGACACCGGCTCAATCGTACCGATGAGGCTCGCCCGCACGCTTCCAATATCCTTAACGCCCTGCATATACAGGTTGTACGCCAGGAAAGATCCAACCACGATAAGCACGGCAAGCGCGAGCCAGCCCTCCGGATCGAACGCCGGAATACTCTGCCACGGCTGCACAAACGCCGAGAGCACAATCCCCGATGCGAACATCGCGGTGCCTGTGACAATGGATGAGCCATAGACCGGCAGAATCTTCGCAGGCACAATCGACATGCAGGCGGCGCCCACCGCCGAGATCAAGCCCACGGCCAGCCCCTCGGGCGGAATCACGAGCGTGCTGGGGTCGCCACCCGTGGCGATGAGGAACGCGCCCGCAAATGCCAAGACCACGCCCGCGAGCTCGCGGCGGCGTGGGAGCCGGCGCGTGACAATGCAGGTATATACCATGATGAGCACGAGCTGAAGGCACTGCATGACGGTCGCAGTGCCGGCGTTGGTCAAGCGAACCGCAAGCAGATAGGAAAACGAGTTGCCAAACACACCGAACAGGGTGAACACTGCCATGACCGCCAGGTGGCGCGGGTTCTTGAGCAGCTGCACAAAGCGAACGCGGTCGAACAGCAGAATGACGACCATGAACATAGCACCAGCGAGAAGCTGGCGTATGCTGAGCAGCCAAATGGTGTCGATCTGGTAGTGCGCGAACAGGTAGCTTGCAGACGTGCCGGAAAAGCCCCAAAAGATACCGCCGAACAGCGTGGCGAGCACCCCAACGAGCAGACGGCGTGAATCCCGGTCGTTCAGACGCTCGCGCATCGAGCGCCGTGCCGCGCGTGAGGCAGCATCCGCATCGGCCCCCGGCTTGATGGACGATGCCAGACCCATGCGCTCACGCTTCTCGAAAGCAGCAACCTCAGCAGCCTTGCCTGCGTCTTCGATGTCGTCGCCGCAGCCGCGCGATTCCATCTTTCCATTCGTCATGCATCCCCCATCTCGTCGTCTTGCGGGACAACGATACCTCAAGCCAAGCGCGCCCATTGAGCAAACCATCGCCTCTAGCGAAAGATATGGACCCTTTGCCTGAGATAACGAGAGCCGAATTGCTCGGAGACGCCCATCTCTAGGGGGCAGTGCCCGCCGGAAGCGCATGCTGCATAGGAGACGCGTGCCGCAGCGGAGGCGTGTTCTGTATACCTAGCAGCATTTGAAAGAGTCGATGTGGGCACGAGGTGAGCATGTTCCGTGGCAGGGACGGATCGCAAGCGCGGAGCGCCAGACCGCCGAGCGGGTATACTGGGCGAAGCGACCAACGTAGCAAACACTCTCCATAAAGGAGCTTCACATGAACCAGCCGGTCTCCACCTGCAAACAAACCTCCCCCTGCGATGAAGCCCCCACGCGCCCGCGTGCCTCTGTCCGCGACCGCGCCTCCCAGCTGCTCACACCCGGCGCAACCGTGTCCGGCTTCACCGTCACCACGGCCAAACCCCTCGCCGAATTCGACGCCAACGCCTACGTGCTGCACCACGAGGCATCCGGCGCCCGTCTGCTCTACCTCGCCTGCGAAGACGAGAACAAGGCGTTCGCCATCGGCTTCAAGACCCCGCCCACCGACGACACCGGCGTGTTCCACATTCTCGAGCACTCGGTCCTGTGCGGGTCGGCCAAATTCCCCGTCAAGGAGCCCTTCGTGGACCTCATCAAGAGCTCCATGCAGACGTTCCTCAACGCCATGACGTACCCGGACAAGACGGTCTACCCCGTGGCAACGACCAATGAGCAGGATCTGCTGAACCTCATGGACGTCTACATGGACGCCGTGCTCAACCCCGCGATCTACACTAAACGCGCCATCTTCGAGCAGGAGGGTTGGCACTACGAGCTCGACGTCCCCGAAGGCGCTCCGCTCGAGCAAGGCACCCTGCGCTACAACGGCGTGGTGTTCAACGAGATGAAAGGCGCACTGTCCGACCCGATGAGCGTCCTCGACGACGCCGTCAACCGGGCGCTGTTCCCCACCACGGCGTATGCCTGCGAGTCGGGCGGCGACCCGCGCGCCATCCCGCAGCTCACCTACGAGCACTTCCTCGACACGCATGCGCGCCATTACAACCTGGCGAACAGCTACATCGTGCTGTACGGCGACATGGCGGTCGAACGCGAGCTCGCGTTTTTGGACGAGCGCTACCTGGGCGACGAGCCGCGCATCCGCGATGAGCGCGCCCGCGCCCGGGCGCTGGCAGAAGCGCGCAAGGCGTCTGACGCAGCTGAGCCCACCGGGGTCGTTGGGGCCGACGGGACCGCAACCGCCGCGTGCGCACCCGTCACCATCGGGGAGCCCAACCCCCTCACGCGGCAAGAGCCCGTCACCTGCGATTACGAGCGCGTCGACATGCCCACCACTCCCGAGAACGCACTGGTGGGTATGGCGTACGTGCTCGGCGACGTCGCCGACCGCAAGCGCCTCATAGCCGCGGACATCATGTTCGACGCCCTGCTCGGAACCAACGAAGCCCCCGTCAAGAAGGCGATCCTCGCTGCGGGCTTGGGCGGCAACGTGGTGAGCTACACCTCGGGCGACCAGCTGCAGCCCCACACACTCATCATCCTGCAGAACGCCAAGCCGGGTGTCGCGCGCGAGTTCCGCCGCGTGATCGAGGACGCCTGCCGCGACCTGGTGGAAAACGGCATCCCGCGCGATCGCCTCGCCGCCGTCCTCGCCAGTGAGGAATTCGACCTGCGCCAGCGCGACTTTGGCATCGCTGACGGCGTCGCCATCGCGTGCGACGCGCTCGGCACGTGGCTCTATGAAGACACCGACGCCGCAGCCACACGGGCGCTCGAGTACGGCAAGGTCTACGCCGAGCTCAAGCAGGCACTGAGCACCACGTACTTCGAGGACCTGCTGCGCGAGATCGTGCTCGAAAGCGGCCACCATGCGCTGGTGGAGCTCGTCCCCGTCGCCGATGACGCGCGCGCCGCGCGCGAGGAGGCAGACGAACTCGCCGCGGCAAAGGCAGCCCTCGACGAGGCGGGGCTCCAGCGCATCGTGGAGGACGTTGCCGAGCTGCGCGAGCGCCAGGAGGCCGAGGACGCGCCCGAGGCCAAGGCGACGCTGCCGCGCCTGCGCGTGAGCGACATCGGGCCCGCGCGCCCCGAGCCCCAGCTCGTCCTGAACAAGCAGACCCCCATCCCCTGCCTGCGCCACGACCTGCCCACGCATCAGCTCGCGTACGCCCTCACCTACTTCGACCTGTCGCACCTCGCATTCTCCGAACTCCCCTACGTCACGGTCCTCGCCCGTCTCATGCAGCAGCTCGCGACCGAGCGCATGAGCGCAGGCGAGCTCGACAGCTACATCGGCGCGAACCTCGGCTTCCTCTCCTTCACCACCGAGGTCGCCACACAGCCCAACTGGAAGCTCGCGCGCCCGCGCCTGCTGGTCTCCGCGGGAGCCCTGTCCGAGAAGATGGACGCCCTGGCGAGCATCCCGCGCGAGGTCTGGGCGACCACGATCTTCGAGGACACCGACCGCATGCGCGACGTGCTCACGCAGATGCGCATCGGCATGGAGCAGGGCTTCCTCATGAACGGACACAGCGCCGCGCTCGCGCGCGCCATGTCCTACGTCTCGCCGGCTGCCGTGCTCACGCAGCAGCTTTCCGGCATCGACTTCTACCGCTTCCTACGCGACCTGCTCGAACATTTCGACGAGCGCAAAGACGCGCTGTGCGACACCCTACGCGACCTGCGCGAGCGCATCTTCACGTCGACCGGCGGCATCGCAAGTTTCACCGGCTCCGATGAGGACTTCCGGCGCTATTGGGCGGCCGCGGGTGACCTGGGCCTCGCCCCCCGCACCGCGCCCGCCAAGGAACTCTACGTGCCGTGGCCCGAGGACAAGCATGAGGCGTTCATCATCCCCAGCGATGTGAGCTACCTCGCGCGCGCCTGCGACCCACGCGTGCTGGGCATCGAGACCGACGGCGTATGGAGCGTCGCCTCCAACGCCCTATCCTACGATTACCTATGGAACGAGATCCGCGTGAAGGGCGGTGCCTACGGCTGCGGTTTCCGCTCGCCGAGCCCGCGCCACGCGAGCTTCTACACGTACCGCGACCCCGCCATCGACCCGTCGCTCGCGCGCATCGCGGCCTCCGGCGACTGGCTCACGTCGTTTGCGCCCGACACTCAGACCTTCGAGGGCTTCATCGTGAGCTGTGTTTCGGGTGTTGACGCGCCGATCAAGCCCTACGCGCTTACCAAGCGTCGCAACGCCGAATACTTCTGCAAGACGCCGCCCGAGCAGCGCGGCGAGCGTCGGCGCCAGATGCTCGAGGCGACCCCCGAGGCGCTTCGGGCGTTGAGCGACGACGTCAAGCGCATCGCGAACGATGCCCCCGCCTGCGTATTTGCCGGGCGCGATGTGATCGAGGCGAGCAATGCGAACTGGAACGTCGTTGATCTGCTGAGCGACACATGCGACACATGCGGGGAGGAGGCGTAAAGCAGCCCCCTCTCCCGCGCGGCCGCACGTGGCAAGCGGTAGAATGGACAGACGAAGACGAGAGGACCGTGCAATGGCAACTGCAAAACATACGAAGACGCCGGCCACAACGGAAAGCGCTCCCCGCGAAAAGCCCAGTGCTGCTGAACAGGAGATTCTCGAACAAAAGAGCGACGTGCGCCGCGCAATCATCGAGTGCCGCCAGGAGCTGCGCCCGAGCGCCCGCTCGACGAAATCACGCGAGATATGCAACAAGCTGCTCGACCAGTTACGCGCCAGCGGTATCAAGGGCAAAAACGGACAGCCCCCAACGCTCGCAGTGTACGCGGCACTGCGCTATGAAGTCGATCTCGATCGCTTCATTCGCGGGGCATACGCATACGGGTACCGCATTGTGTTCCCGTGCATGATCCCCAACGCCGCACAGGGAGCCATGTGCATGCGCTCCGTCTCGTGCAACAACTACTTGGGCGGAAACGTGCCGTTCATCGTTGACCCGCGCAAGCCCTGGGGACCCGCTGTGACCGAAGAGCACCAGACGTACACCAGCACGCGTGCGGGCGCGACGCGCCGCTTCATCCCCTCGCGCATCAAGGGCAGCGTTCCCCCCAAGGACGACACGCGCTTCCCGGTTGTACCCCCATCGGAAATCGATTTGGTCATTGTGCCCGCCGTCGCATTTGACGCTCAAGGCAACCGCTTGGGCTACGGACGGGGCACCTACGACCGCTACCTGCCGCAACTGCGCGAGGATTGTCAGCTTTTGGGCGTCGCGTTCGTCGAGCAGGAGGTCGATCGGGTTCCCTGTGATGAACACGACCGCAAGGTCCCGCAGTTCATTACGGCATAAAAATGGGTCCGGCATCCTATTGCGCCAGACCCACTTTTCTATTTCATGCCGCTGGCACCAATGCCGCCCTGCCGCCGCTCACACGCCGAAGGTTCCGACGTGCGCGAGCTGATAACTGCCGCCACGCCTACGACCAACATAGCTGTGTCTACCAAAACGGCAATCGCCTCGAACACCTGCAAGCACCTCCCACATCGGTACAAATACAACCTCTCCGTGAAGCGTTAACGCCTCCAGAGCGAACAGGACGTTGCGCCTGCGCACGGGAACCCCTCGCAGGCGCCGCCCGAGTGCCTATTGCGCATGGCGTAGGCGAATCGAATCTTGGACAATGCCCTTGCTCATGAAATACGTGACCACAAAGTAGCCGCCGTAGCACAGCAGGAAGATGCCGCACGTCACACCCACGGTCCCGCCAATCGACATGCCGCCGAACAGCGCCACGATCTCGATGACCACCTGCAGCGCCACGAAGGAGTGCGCAACACCCATCAGCAGCGGGAACACAAAGAAGATCGCCTGCTGCACCAAAACGGAGCGCATGATCTCGCGGTTGGACGTGCCCAGCTCGGATAGGATGCGGCAGTTCTTGCCGGAGTCTGCCACGCCCGAGAGCTGCTGGATCGTGAGAATCGCCGCGCATGCCACCACAAGCACGAAGCCGATATAGATGGCCAGGTAGCTGATGAGACCGTTCATGGAGTTCGTGGACTCGTAGCTCTGGGCACGCGTGGCCTCCGTGCCCCAAATCGCGCTTTCGGACCCGTCTGCGTTCAGGATCTGATCCCACGAGCGGTCCTGACGTACGTAGCCCTCCGTCTCGTCGTACGTGAGGCCCTCGCGGTAGTCGCCCAAGAAGTAGCTCGCGTACAGCGGCAGGCCACTTGCATCCACCAGCTCGTCCGGCACGACGATTGTGCCCGAATTGCTGCTCATCGAGGAGTTGAAGAAGGAGCTCGCGGCCTCGTCCACACTCGCGGCGACGGGACGAAGCACGCGTCCGCCAAGCTCGATCTCCACGCCCTCGCGCATGTCGGCGTTGTAGATCTTGTTCACCGACTCGCCCATGTCGCTCGTGATGAGGTAGCCATCATCACCCAGGTCGACGTGCTCCTTACCACGGAAGTCGAGATAGCGATTGTAGTCGCTCTCCTTCATGACCGTCAGGCCCATCATGCTCGCGTTACTCGAGTTCGTGCCCTTGGGCATGGGCATGTCCACCGCAGCGGCAAGATCATTCAGGCTCACCAACGGTAACTTGGTGCCTATCGGTCGCGAGTCGTAGATTTCCACCTGGACGTGGCTACCCAAGATGCCCGCAAGGTCGAAGGGGCGCTCCTCGGATGTGCCCTTATCGATGACGTTGCTCCGGCTCAGCTCCAGGATGTCCACGGGCTCGGTCGCAAGCTTCATGGGTATGTCGCCCGTATATGTCGGGTCGTTCACCACGTTCTCGCCAAGGTACATAACCACGCGCGAATAATCGGCGATCGTGCTGCGCTCCACGCTCGTGTTCATCACGCTGGCAATGGACATGCCGCCCGTCACGCTCGTGATGGCTAGGAACAAAATCATCGAGATGATGGCCATGGAAAAGCTCACCGTGTTCACCTTTGCGGACAGCTGGCGCACGGTGAACATGTTAAGGCCCCTCCAATACAGACCGCGCGCGGCCTGGAGCACCTTGAGCAAGAACCCGGACAGACCAAAGAAGAACAGAATCGTGCCCACAACCACAATGCCCGTGGTGAGCATGAACTGATTCATGGCGGCTTCGACCTCGCTTGGCGCGCAATCAATGGGCAGGCCGTCACGCAGCAGCCGGAAGTACGCAATGCCGATGAGCGCGGCGCCCAGGATGAATATCGCCGCGGACACGATCGGGTTGCGCGTCTTGATGGCCTCATTCTTGCGACCGGCGCTCATGAGGTCGATCACCTTGGCACGACGCACCACGCGCAGGTTGAACACGAGCGTCACCAGGAAAATCGCAACCAAGCAACCCACCGTGATCAAAAATGCCGGCACCGAGAAAAAGAAATGGAAGTCACGGATCTGCGTTTTGAACAGTGACGCCGTGAAGAAGGTCATGAGCTGGGAGAATCCCACACCCAGCGCGATGCCGAGCACAAGGGCCGCACCGGAGACGATGGCCGTCTCGAGGGCCATCACGCGCGACACCTGGCCACGACTCATGCCAAGGACCTGATACAGGCCGAATTCCTTCTTGCGTCGTTTCATGATGAAGTTGTTCGCGTACACCATGAGAAAACCCATAAGCGTAGCGAGGAACATGGTGAGTCCGGACATGATGGTGCTTAGGAGTTCGGGCATGCCCTCTTCCTCAAGCACCAGATCCGCCTGAACGGAAATGGTGTTGAACGCGTAGAACACCGTGACGGCAAGCGTGAGCGTGAGCAGGTAGACCAAGTAGTCCTTACCCGCACGGCGCACGTTGCCCCAAGCGAGTTTACAGAGCATCGGAGCCCTCCCCGCCCATCATGGCCACGACCTCCATGATGCGGTCGAAGAACTCGCGGCGCGGGCTGCCTCCGCGGCGGAGCTCGGTAAAAATGCGCCCGTCGCGGATGAACAGCACACGGTTGGTGTAGCTCGCGGCAAAGCTATCGTGCGTGACCATGAGGACGGTCGCCTGGTACGCATGGTTCATGTTTTCGAGGCTTTCGAGCAGCAGGCGGGCGTTCTTGGAGTCGAGGGCGCCCGTGGGCTCGTCGGCCAGGATGACGGCGGGGTCGGTCACCAGGGCGCGGGCAGCCGCCACGCGCTGCTGCTGTCCGCCGGACATCTGGTAGGGATACTTATCGAGCACGCCCGCGATGTCCAGACGCTGTGCCACTTGCTCAACGCGCGCAAGGGTCTCCTTGGCGGGCGTGCGGGCGATGGTGAGCGGCAGGGCGATGTTCTCGCGCGCGGTGAGCGTGTCGAGCAGGTTCGAATCCTGGAAAATAAAGCCCAGCTGCTCGCGACGGAAGCGCGTGAGCTTGGCCTGCTTGAGACGCGTTACGTCCGCCCCGTTGATGATGACGCTGCCGCTTGTCACGGTGTCGATGGTAGACACGCAGTTGAGCAGTGTCGATTTGCCGGATCCCGATGCGCCCATGATGCCCACGAACTCGCCCTTATTCACCGTGAACGACACGTCGGCGAGCGCGCGCGTGACGTTGTTGCGACTGCCGTATACCTTCTCGACGTGGCGTACCTCAAGGACGGGAGCGGCCTGTGCCTCAAATGCCATGTGAATCATTCCTCTCTCTTTAACAATCTTGCCAGAGCGCGGCCAAATAGCTGACTAGCGGCTTACCAGCGCAAGCAATGCGAGCATGCCCGATGCCATGAGCGCCATCACGCACAGCCACACCGTCATCTCAACCTGGCTCATGCTCGCCTGAACGAGCGTGGGCTCACCCTGAACAATCGCGGCGTCCATCTTCATCATCATGTCCTTCATCGTAAACGTCCTTTCCCATCTGCTCGCGCACACTGGCGCGCTGGTCTTTTTCTTCGACCCCTATACTCGCAGCAACCCCCGTGCACAACCATCGATTTGGCTTACAGAAGGGTTGCATTCGTGTAAGGTTGCTTGTGGAAAACGGAAGCAGCGATTGGAAGCATCGCAAAGCGAGGTGACGTGCATGAAGAACGTTCGCGTGGCGGCGGGCATTATCCAGCGCGAGGGTGGCGAAGTTTTGGCCGTTCAACGCGGATATGGCAGCATGGCAGGCATGTGGGAGTTCCCCGGCGGCAAAATTGAGAACGGCGAGACGCCGGAGGAAGCGTGCAGGCGAGAGCTGCTCGAGGAGCTGCAGGTGCGCGTCACTAACTTGCAAGATTTTTACACCCTCGAGTACGACTACCCCGACTTCCATCTTTCGATGAACTGCTTCTTTTGCCAAATTGCCGAAGATGAAGGGGAGCCTCAGGGCAACGACCGTCAACGCGAACTGCGCTGGGTACCGCAGGTCTCGCTCGCGACGCTGGAATGGATGCCGGCCGATATCGAGCTTGTGGAACTCCTCGAACAGCTCGCGCGGAAATCGAACGGCGAAGGGGCCCGTCAGCCTAAGACGAGCGACGAGGTCGGCAAGGAGCATGAGGGCAGGACGCGCGCCAGCAAAAAACGCGCTCGAAAGAAGCGCGCCCCGAAGAAGCCCGACCTCCTCGACGGCATCGACACCTCGCAGCTGACCGCCGGCCAAACCGCCCTGGTCCGTCGCCGCGCCGCTGTGCGCAAATCCATGCAGGGCAACAAGCGGCGCGACACCAAGCCCGAGCTTCTTGTGCGCCAACGGTTGCGTGCCGCCGGGCTCACCGGCTACCGCCTCGACTGGGCAAAGGCCCCCGGACGTCCAGACATCGCCTTCCCCGGACGCAAGATCGCCATCTTCGTCAATGGCTGTTACTGGCACCGCTGCCCCAACTGCAATCCAAGCGTCCCCAAGAAGAACGTCGAGTTCTGGGAAGCGAAGTTCCGCCGTAACGTCGAGCGTGACCAACGCGCGCTCGACGAGCTCAAGGCACTGGGCTGGACCGCCATCACCATTTGGGAATGCGAGCTCAAGCGCGACCGCATCGATGAGACAATGGAGCGCGTGATTGAGCGCGTGCGCGCGGCAAGCACCGGTGCGAGCACGGACAAGGCAGCGGCTGAGTCGCAAACCGCCCCAATCGCCTCAAACGCCCCTGCCGAACCGAACGCCTCGCCAACGCCGGATGCCGCCTCGATTTTGACAGACGCCCCAATCCACGACCCCTCGCCCACCAAGTAAGGAGCCCATCATGCACCTGGGAATGTTTCAAGCCGAGGAGTTCGGCGACCTGCAGCGCCTTGTGGACGGCCTGTTCACCGGGCGCGAGACAATCGAGCGTCTCGACCTCATCGTGCAGGCGGAGATTTTGGACCTCGCGCCCGATTTGCTCGAAATCGTGAACCTCGTGCCCCCGGGAACGTACGACCGCACGAGGCTGTGCGATCAAATCAACTCCGCCCTCGCCGCGCACGGCTGGGGCGCCACCTACGGCACGGTCGAGTAGGCAGCAGGGGCACCCCGCCGGACCTCGAATTGGAGATGGGCTCCAAATTGAGGTGCATGCGCGTGCGTGCGCGCGATGCGGACGGACGTGGGCGAATACGGGCGAATGCGGACGGACACAGGCGCGATGCGGGCACAGGCAAACGCAAGCGCAGTACGAACGCAATCAGGCGTGGTGCGAACGCGCGCGAGCAAATGCAGGCGCTGTGCGCGTGTAATGTCGAAAGTGAAGGGCTTCAATCTCATTTTTTTCGACATTACACGCGCGCGGTAAGGCTAGCCGCGCCTCCATGCGCGGTAAGGCTAGGCGCGCCTCCATGCGCGCGGTAAGGTCAGGGGCGCTTCGCCTTCTTGCAGGCGACCGTCATGTAAATCATGCCGATTACCGCGGCGCTCACGGATCCTGCGAGGATGGCGGCCTTGGCAGCGAGCATCTCGAAGGGCTCGGCGGGGAACGCAAGGCCCGAGATCAAAATCGACATGGTGAACCCGATGCCGCCCAAGATACCAACGCCCACGATGTGCCGCCACGTCACCCTGCTTGGCAGTTCGGCAATGCCAAGCTTCACCAGCAGAAATGTTACCCCCACAATGCCGATGGGCTTGCCCAGCAGCATGCCAAAGTACGTACCCATGGACACGGGGTCGAATGCCAACTGCACCACATCGACGCCCACCAGGCGCACTTGAGCGTTCACGAAAGCAAACAGCGGCAAGATGATAAAGTTAACCGGCGTCGAGATCTTACGCTCGAGGCGGACGAGCGGGGGCGAGACGCGATGCATAACGCGCTCGGCACCCAAGGTGGCGTGCGTGAAGTCGTGCTGTCCCAGGATATGCGCATCCTCATCGTAAGAATCGACCAGGTCGGGCATATAACCGCGCAGCCAGTCAGTCAGGTTGTCCAAGCGGATGCCCGAGCGCGCGGGAATCGCGAACGCCACAATGACGCCCGCGAGCGTGGCATGCACGCCCGACTTGAACAGGCACACCCAGAGGACGAATCCACCCACCATATAAGGCGCCAAGCGGTAATGCTGCGTCTTGTTGAGCATGAACAGGGATACGGTCACCACAGCGGCGGCTAGGAGCCACATGAGATCGGGAGCCTGACCGTAGAACAGGGCGATCGCCGCGATGGAGATGAGATCGTCGGCAATAGCGAGGGTCGAGAAGAACACGCGCACGCCGGCGGGCACGCGGTTGCCCAACAGCGAGAGCACGCCAAGAGCGAACGCGATGTCCGTTGCCATGGGAATAGCCCAGCCCTGTGCCGAACCGCTTCCGCGATTGAGCAGCATGTAGATCGTCGCTGGCACCACCACGCCGCCCACGGCGGCAAGCATGGGGAGCAGCGCCTGACGCGGGCGCCTCAACTCGCCCACCGTCATCTCGTATTTGAGCTCGATGCCCACGAGCAGGAAGAAGATCGCCATGAGGAAATCGTTTACGAACACCTCGATGGAGATCGCCATCGTATGCGAACCAATGCCCACGTGGATGGGCTCCATCAAGATATGGTGAATCGCCTCATAAGCGTCACTGTTGGCACAGATAACCGCGGCAATCGCCGCCACAACCATCACGGCAGCGGCGATAGTTCCATTTTCCGAGATGCGTTCCCAAATATCGCGCCGCTCGATGCGCTTGCGCTGCGTCTCGTTGAAAAGCTGCTCGCGTGCGTCCATACCACTCCCCGTCTCTTTTCACATCGAGAACTATCCTACCCAGCGGGCACATATGAGCGACATATGTCCATTATTGGTTCTAGAGCGAATCCATAATTGCCGGGCATCCATATTGCAAAACTCAACCTCTGGCATAGAAAGGCGCCCTGCACCGCACATGCGTTGCAGGGCGCCTCACGCTTGTTGGAGAAGCGTTAGTTCGCGGCGAGAATGGGGGCAGCGACCTGCTTCTTGCGAGAAAGCACGCCGGGCATCCACACGCCCTCGGCCACGTCCTCGATACCGAGACCCTTCTGCGCGGCGGCGGTGTCGCCCTCGAGCAGGACCTGGGAGCCCTCCTCCATGATGTCGGTGAGACAGAGCACAATGCCATCAGCGGCCTTCTCGGCCTGGTAAACGCGCATGGCCTCGCGGATCTCGGGGATCATACCGAGCGCGCGGGACTTGTCCACGGTCTCGTACTGGCCAATGAGGAGCTTCTTGCCAGCAACCTCGAACATCTTGATGTCGTTGCCGACCATCTCGGCGGCGGTGAAGGAGCCGGACGGGCGGGTGAGGAAGACCTCCATGCCGAACTTGACCGGGTCGACGCCGAGCTGCTCGCCGAGCTTTGCGGCAATAGCGGCATCCACATCGGTGGCGGTGGGGCTCTTGAGCATGAGGGTGTCGGTCATCATGGCGGACAGCAGCAGCTTGGCCTGCGTGTCCGTGGGCTCAACGCCCAGAACCTCGAACAGCTTGGCCACGATGGAGCAGGAGGAGCCCCAAGGCAACGCCACGATGTGCAGCGGAGCGGCGGTGGTGAAGTCGCCGAAGCGATGGTGATCCACAACGCCGAAGATGGTGGCGTTCTCGAGGCCGGTGACGGACTGGCCGGGCTCGTTGTGGTCGGTCAGGATAACGAGCTGGGCATCGTCGCCCTCGGCAGCGGGCTCGATGGCGTCGATGAGCGTCGGGGCAGCCACGCCAGCGTCCTCGAGGAGCTTGGCGGACTCGGCGGGAAGCGGACCCAAGCAGCAGGCGGTGTAGCTGTTGCCCTGGTACTCGACCTGGTTGAGCAGCTGGGACAGGACGACGGACGACATGATGGCGTCGTTGTCGGGGTTCTGGTGTCCGAAGACGAGGACGTTTGCCATGAGGGCTCCTCCCTTGTAGCGAATGCATGGATGTTCCCATTGTAACGCGCAGACGTCACCCCGCCTCGCAAGCCTCTGTATTAACGATAAACACCCGTCTCTTTGACGAAGCCCTGTTATCGGCGCGGTATCATACGTGCGGAATAGCAACACCCCCTTCGTCGATCCATGCGCGGCACGGCATCGCGCGCACGCTGCGCCGCAGAGATCGGCTTTTGCGTCGGGCATCCTTGCAGGCGGCACGTCCACGGCCAATTCGATTGGCTTTCGCCATCGACGAGGGGAATTCTCTTTCTTGATTGGAGCCAGCATGCTTGCCGATTACCATGTGCACACCGATTTCTCCGACGACTCCGTCTTCCCGCTCGAAGACGTCTGCGCGCTCGCCGTTGAACGCGGCTTCGACGAGATCTGCATCACCGACCACGTGGACTACGGCGTGCGCCCCGACTGGGACGAATACCGCCGCGACCCCTCCTGCGCCAAGATCGTTGAGGGCAAGCCCTCCATCAACGTCGACTACGAGCGCTACTTCCCCGCCATCGAGCGGGCGCGCGAGCGATTTGCACCGGAGCTCACGGTGAAAACGGGTATGGAATTCGGCGTGCAATCGCACACGCTCGACAAGTACCAGACGCTGTTCGACCAGCACGCCAATGCATGGGACTTCATCATCCTGTCCATCCACCAGGTTGGTGACCAGGAGTTTTGGGATGGAACGTTCCAGGAGGGCAGGACGCAGGAGCAGTACAACATGCAGCACTACGAGGAGATGCTGCGCGTTGTCCAGAACTTCGACCATTGGTCGGTTATCGGACACCTCGACCACATCAAGCGCTACGACCCGCTCGGACCCTGGCCCGACGTGAACGTTCGCGACATCGTGGCGGAAATTCTTGAAGAGGCGATTCGCCGCGACAAGGGCATCGAGCTCAATACCTCCTCCGTCCGATACGGCCTGTCCGATCTCACCCCCAGCGTTGAGATCCTGAGCCTCTACCACGACCTCGGCGGCCGTATCCTCACCATCGGCAGCGACTCGCACAAGCCCGAACACCTTGGCGCGCACATCCCCATGATGCGCGAGCGCCTGCAGGAAATCGGCTTTACCGAGTTCTGCACCTTCGACCACATGGAGCCGATCTTCCATAGGCTGTAGGCTCTCCCTGTCGGCATAGCGCCGAAGCACGTCTTGCCGTCCACCTCGTCCCATCAACCCCGGAGCATCAATGGCCTCTCTCCTTCTCGCCGTCATCTATCTCACGTTTATCTCGCTCGGCCTTCCCGACTCGTTGCTCGGCACCGCATGGCCCGTCATGCACGTCGACCTCGCCGCGCCCGTTGCCGCACAAAGCCTCATCTCCATCATCATCAGCTGCTGTACGATCACCTCGTCACTGCTCACCGCGCGCCTGGTCCACAAGCTCGGCACCGGCAAGCTCACCGCACTTTCGGTTGGCCTCACCGCTGCGGCGATCCTCGGCTTCTCTACAACGAACGCGTTCTGGCAGCTCTGCCTCATCGCCATTCCCTACGGTCTAGGCGCGGGTGCCATCGATTCCGCCCTCAACAACTACGTTGCTCTGCATTACGGCGCACGCCACATGAGCTGGCTACACTGCTGCTGGGGTGTCGGCGCGAGCGTGGGCCCGCTCGTTATGGGCTGGGCCCTCGCCAGCCCCTTGAGTTGGCATGGCGGATACCTCGGTATCGGCCTTATCCAGGCCGCAATCACGGCGGCCCTGTTCCTCTCACTTCCTCTGTGGAAATCAACCGACGCGGAGGCGACCGATGCAAATGAGGGCACGGCGATCGAACCTGCCTTTGACACCGGTGCTCCCCGTAAGCAGCCCTCTGGCGAACGCCCCCTCACGAACCGAGAGCTACTTAGATTCCCGGGTGCCATCGCCTCCATCGGTTCCTTTGGCTCCTACTGCGCGCTCGAGGGCTCCATTGGCCTGTGGATTGCCAGCTACCTCGTCATGGCGCGCTCCATCGACACGGCAACGGCGGCTTCCATCGTTGCACAATTCTTTATGGGCATCACCATCGGACGCCTCGTGTCGGGCTTTGTTGCCCAATGGCTCACAAGCGAGAACCAGATCCGCATTGGCCAAGCGCTCATCACCCTCGGCATCTTCTCGCTCCTGGTGTTTGACGGGCCTGTTGCCGCCGGTATCTCCATTCTGCTTATGGGTCTTGGGTGTGCTCCCATCTACCCCAGCATCGTCGCCCTCACGCCCAAGCGCTTTAGCGCCAAGGCGTCCCAGGGGCTGGTCAGCCTGCAAATGGCATGCGCGTATGCGGGCTCCATGCTCGTGCCGCCCGTCTTTGGGCTCGTCGCCGGTGCGGGTGGAGCGGTGCTCATTCCCTATATGATTGCGGCGCTCCTCGTTACCAATACCGTCCTTGCCGAGCTTGCCGTGCGCAAGGCCAACGCCGCCCCGGGCAACGCGACGCGCTGACAGGAAGAAAGCCCCCCTCGAACCTCCCAATGTGGCAGTTCGAGGACAAACACCGCATGCAAAACAAGAGGCCGGCTCCATTTGGAACCGGCCTCTTCATCTACAGCGATCCGCACACGCCGTCGAGTAGGACAGCGGACAGTCATGCGGCGAGTGCACGACGCTCGTCTACACCTCGCACGCAGCGGCGCGCAGCGCCACGTACGCAGCACCGATGATACCCGCATCGTTGCCGAGCTCGGCGACCTCAATGGGAGTCTTGGTACTCACAGAGAGAGCGCAAGCGGCATACTTCTCGCGCAGCTTGTCCAAATATACGTCCGCAGAAGCAGAAGCGCCGCCGCCCAAGACATACACCTCGGGATCGACCACAGCAGAGATGATCTGCAGGCCGCGGGCGAGATAGTCGGTCATCGTTTCAACGGCAGCCCAGGCGACCTCGTCGCCCTCACGGCACGCCTGGAACACGGCGCGGGAGTCGCTCGTGCCGGAAAGTTCGATGGGGTCGACGCCACGGACCTTGCACTCATGCAGGTAGTTGCTCACCACGCCGGTGGCGGAGGCGTATTGTTCGAGGCAGCCCTTGTTGCCGCAGCCGCACACACGGGTCTCGTCGGGGTTCACGCACATGTGGCCGATCTCGCCGCCCGCACCGAACGCGCCGTCGATCACATCGCCGTTCACCACGACGCCACCGCCCAAACCGGTGCCGATCGTCACCATGACCATGCTGCGATGACCCTTGGCGCTACCACGCCACAGCTCCCCCATGGCAGCCGCGTTCGCATCGTTCACGTAGCGCACGGCGGCATGGGGACAGCGAGACTCGAGTGCCTCCTTGAGCTCGGGGGCGTTGATCTTGATGTTGGCGGCAAGCGTGATGTTGCCGCTCGCGGGAACGGGGCACGGCAGCGCCAGACCGACGCCGCGCACGAACAGCATGGGCTGCTGCACGGACGCCATGAGCTCCTCGATGCCGCCCACGACCGCCGCGTAGCCCTCCTCATTGGCCAAAGAGGGGGTTGGCACGCTCACCTTGCCGAGTAGGTTGCCGTCCTCGTCGAACAGGCCCTCCTTGACGGAGGTGCCTCCCACGTCGATGCCAATGTAGTACTGCTTGCTTTCGGTCATTGGAGCTCCCTTCGTGTGGCAGGTCCATGTGCCCGCCTCAATCGCTGGCTCCAACTATACCGCTACCTGCCGCCATCATGCCAAACGAATGGGCAGCATATCGCCCGGAGGCCCCGGAGCCCAAGAGGCCCGACACCATCACCCAATTCACCGAGCAGGCGCTTTTCATACGATTCGGAGGGTACAAACGCAGGAAAAGCACTCACTTAGGACGCGCTTTGGGGCTTTTTGCCGGCAAACGACACCACAACGCCGATTAACGCTCCGAGCAGTGCGGGCACAACCCAATTCATGCCCAAATCGGCAAAGGGCAGGACGTCGAACGGCAGCCAAGCGCCGGTGAAAAACGCGTCGCGCAAAGAGGTGGCAATGCTCACGACGGCGGTTAAGCCCACGGCGCATGGCCACACGGCGGGCATGCCATCGCACACCTTATGCAGCATGCCCATCACAACCAGGACGATCGCCATGGGGTACATCGCGTTGAGCAGTGGGACGGAGAACGTGAGGATGGCATCGAGCCCGAAGTTCGACACCACGCAGGAGAACACGGCAAAACCCAGTGCCCACACGCGATATGGAATGCGCGGGAACTCGTCGGAGAAGTACGTGCCGCAACAGCTGATGAGACCGATGCACACATTGAGGCAGGCAAGCAGGAAGATTGCCGCAACGACCACCGTGCCCACCGTACCGAAGTGCTGACCGGCGGAGGCAGCAAGGATCTCGGCACCGTTGGTAGCGCCGGGCAGAACAGCGGCGATGTTGACGCCCACCAGCGCCAAGCCGCAGTAGATGATGCCCATGAGCACGCCCGCGAATATGCCCGCACGGGAAACCTCGCGCGTGAGGCCGGCATCGTCCGTCACGCCGAGCTCGCGGATATTCGTGGCGATGACGATGCCGAACGTGAGCGACGCCAGCAGATCCATGGTCTGGTAACCCGTGAGGAAGCCAGACATAGCGGGGGCAGAGGCGTACGCGGCATGGGCGGCCTCGAGACTGGATGCGGGGTCGAAGAGCGCGGCACCGATCACGAAGACCAGCAGCGCGATGAGGGCGGGGCCGGTGATGCGACCGAGCAGGCGCGTGAGAGCGCTCGGATGCATGGCGAGCAGGTAGGCAACGGCGAAGAACACGACCGAGAACACGAGGCGCGCCACCTCGAGCGAAAGCCCCGCGGGGAGCAGCGGCTCAAACATCTCAAACGAGGTGGAAGAGGTGCGCGGAATGGCGAGGCACGGACCGATTGCCAGGTAATTCGCCGCAACGAAGACGTGCGCGAACAGCGGGTGCACGCGCGAGGCGAGGTCGCGGATAGTGCCCGCGAGGCCAACCGCGATAATGCCGAGCATGGGCAGACCGATACCCGTAACGAGGAAACCGACCATGGCGGGAACCACGGCCTCACCCGCCTGCAAACCCAGTAAGGGCGGGATAATCAGGTTGCCTGCGCCGAAGAACATGGAAAAGAGGGTAACGCCCACGAATAGGGACTGCCTCGATGTCAACTTACCAGTAGTCATAGTCTCCCCGTTCCCGCGATTCCGCCGTAGTGCTCGTACTTTACCAGAGGGGAGTAGTTCTCACAATATGCACGAGGCGTGCGAGATTATGCGTTCAGCACCCCACAATGCAACGGATTAACACAGCGTCAACATTTGACATGAGCGGAAGGCGCTCACATTGCGACGAGGCACGGCGACGCACAACATGAAAAGGCGGAGCACCCTCAGGGTGCCCCGCCCTATCATCGGCGATCAGGTAACGTTACGCGCGTGCAGCAGTCACTGCTTGCGACGCCTCACAATAACGCCAGCGGAGATTACAGCCACAGCAGCCACCGCAACGCCACCAATCACGAGCATCGAGCTATCACCCGTCTGGGGCAACCCAGAATCGGGCTTCTGCGTCGAGCCCTGCCCGGGCTTCTCGCCCGGCTTCTCAGACGGCGCGTCCTTCTTCGAGAACTTCGCAACGAGCGTCAAGTCGCTCGTCACGGGCGCCTCAAACGAATACAGCTCGCCGTTGAGATACCAGCCCTTGAAGGTGTAGCCGTCCTTAACCGGATCATTCTGCGGCGCCGCGGCCGTCTCGCCATCGGCCACCTCAGCCTTGTGATACTGCTCGCCGTCAACCATGAAGGTCACCGTATGAGTCGTAGGCACAGGGGGAGCAGGCGTCTCATTGGAGCGCTTAAAGCGCGCCTCAAGCGCAACGCTGTAGTCGGCTGCAACCTCATAGGAAGTCTCTTCGCTCAGAGGCTCACTTGACCAGGGGGCAAACCAGCCCACGAACTCCATGTCGTCACTGGCCGTTGCCGTGAGAGTCACCTTGGAGCCGGGCTTGACGTCCGCACGGAACACGGCGTCGGAGGCATCCGCGTCCTCGACCGATCCCGTCACGATACCACCCAACTCACCCGTGGACATGTCGAGCGACCCGTCCTGCGCGGCGACATAGCTCATGCCGCGCGCGAACACCGTGCTTGCGGGTGCGGGCTTGTTGGCGATGTCGAACTCGGAAACGGCAACCCACTCGTCATTGGACTTGGTCGCCTCAAAGCGCACGCCGTACACTGTCTGCTCGTCGAACGAGATGATCTTCTTGGAATCATCCGCCTTGAACGTGGCACCTTTGGCGACCTGCTTCCATTCTCCATCCTTCTCCGTGCGAATGAACAGGTTCGCCTCGGTCACCTGGCCGCTGTTCTGCCCCTTACGCGGCGTAAAGGAGAACTGATTGATGGCATAGCCCTTACCGAAATCGATCTCGGCGTATATGGGGTTCGTCACGGACAGGTGCCCGTCGGCGTTACCTTCCGTTACGTCCTTCCAATTGGAATGCCAGATGGTGGCATCGTCGTTGTCACAGGCCTGCTCGATGTGGCCGCCGGCGGTTTCGCCTTGAAGGGTCTGGCTATTGGTCGTTGCCGTCCAGGCCTTCTTGTTGAACTCATCGATCTCGGGTTCCTCGACGGCAGGTTTGACCACCACGTTGTCCATAGTCGCGGCGATCGCCTGCGTCTTGGACCCTATGCGCTGCAGAGGCAGGGTAAAGGTGGCATTGGTAATGCCCTCCTTGGTCACCTTGCCCGCATCGGCGTTGTAAAAGCTGCCACGTGCCGTCCCGATGGCCTCGCCGTCGATCTTGAGCGTTGCCTCCTGCACGCTGGTGACAATCTCAACGTGAACCGACTTGCCCACTGGCAGCTTATAGTCGAAGTAGTAGTTGTACAGCTCGCGCGTAAAGCCAAGCCGTCCGTCGTCCATCACGCGAATATCCAACGTGCCGTACGGCGCATCGGCCTCAAAGAGGATATCGCCGGGACAGGCAGGCTCGGTGAGCTCGATGTCAAAGGAGAGCGAGGTGCCGGTCGAAATCTTGTCGATCGCACCGTCAACATAGGACTCGCCACCGCTCAATGTGAGCTTGCCGTTCTCCACCTCCGCGTTCTTGCCCTCCGTAAGGTCGCGGCCGTTCTCACTCACATCGTCGAGGCCCTGCTCGAAGTCGAACTCCTCGTAGGAATCGCCCTTGAGGGAAGCCTCGCCGTACGGATTCACGCCCGGACCGTAGCCGGCCGTCTCCACGAGAGAGCGAAGGTTCTGATACCCCTTGCTTCCCTCGCCCTTTTCCTTGCCGGTAGCAGCCCAGTTGTTCTCTGCGTACACAGGCATCGCATCGAAGAAGCGCGTGAACTCGTCGGCCTCAGATAGACCGGATGCGCGTGTGTCGATATTGTCGTTCCAGATGGCGAATGCGGATCCCAGCACCTGCTTATCGCCAGATGGCAGCACGGTACCGCCAAAGTTGTTGGGATCGAACGAGTTGTACAGCCCCTCGGAGTTGAGGTAGTCGCCGTATGCACCGCGATTGCCGCCACCATTGGGGACCATGTAGCCATAGGAATCGAGGATGTTGATAAGATCGAAGCCCTTATCGTGCATGCGCCGAGGGTTCGCCCAACCAAGAGACCAGATGTTCATCTGAACGTTCTCGATGCCCTCAGGACCGGGCTCGGTGCCACCACCCTGCAGGTAGCTGCTGTCAAAGCTGCCCCATACGCGTACGGTATTGCCGTTTGCCTTGAGGTGCGGCACGAGGTCGTTATAGAAGTTGCAATATGCCGGGCGACCGTTGGGGATGATGAACTCGTCTGCGCCGATGTGCACGACGGTCTCGTCGTCGAAAACCTCGTTTTCGCCCGTAGTGTAATCATCGAAGATATCCTTGATGAGTTCCATGGTCTCGGGCTTGGTCACATCGAGATGGTCGATAGCGGAACGCGTCGTGTTCCCAGCCGTCGTGACCCTGGTGTTGTGCACGCCGAGCTCAGGCCACACCTTGGTAAAGGCCACAGCATGCGCGGGCATGTCGATCTCGGGGACGATGTTCATGCCAAGGGCGCGTTCGGACTGAATGAAGTCACGCATCTGGTCCTTGGTAATGGAGTAGTCCTTTGCCGTGGGGGTCTCGCCCTCGGCATTGGCCACATCCGTCTGCAAACGGAAGGCACTATAGGCCTGCCACTGGTTTTCCTCCGCGCCGTAATCCTCGAGGAAGATCAGGTTGTCGGAAAGATGGACCTGGAAGTCGTTCATCTTGTAGTAACGCATGGTGCGCGCCACGTTCTTCATCATGTCGAGGGACACGGGCTTACGCGCCACGTCCCACATGAAGCCGCGCACTTCGAAGCGCGGATAGTCGCGCATCTGGCCAATGGGGAACCCGTCCGTGTCGAGCTTGTACATCTGCAGGATGGTCTGCATAGCGTACATGTTGCCGGTCACGGCGGGTGCCACCACGTCGATGCTGTCGGCATCGATGGTCATGGCATAGCCCTCATCCCCAAGAAGCGCATCGCCCTCGGGGGACGCCAGCGTGAAGTTGAACGCGCCGGCCTTTGCGCCGACCTGCTCGATCGTCAGATCGCGACCGGTAAAGGTCTTGTAGTCGTCTGCGAATTCCTCGGCAATTGCCTTGAGCGAGGCATCGGAATAGGTAATCGCGGTCACGGTGTCGAGGGAGAGCTTGGCCGTCGAGTCGGAGAACCACTCCTGGATTTCGGGCACAACGGAGGGCTTGGCGTTTTTGCCCTGCTCCTGCGTTTTGGCGCCCTTCACCACATAGGGGATGTCCTTGGTCTCGGCGGTCTCATCGCTACCGTCCTTGGTCACCTTCCACGATACCTGCACGACCTTATCGACCAGAGGGTGAACCACGCTCAGGTCATCACCGATGACCTGCTCGAAGTCCGCTCCATTCAACTGGACGGTGAAGCCCTCGGGGACCTCGGGAAGGGAGATGGACGCGGCGTCGAGCGCGACAGTCTGCTCCCCCATCTGCTCAAGACTCTTCACCACGCTGCTGAGCGACTGGGTCACAGCCTGCTCGTTCGTATAGGCGGCGAGCTCAACCACGGATGCGCCGTTCCACTGCGTGTCGCCCGCAACGATGTCGAAGTTGGTCAGGCGGATCTTGGAGGCCACGATGGGCTCGTCAAGCATCACGCGAACGTGAGTCTCGTAACCATCGCCACTCTTGACGCTCTCGACGGTCTTGGCCAGTTTCCACTCGTCGCTGCCTGGGGTCTGATACTGAATATCAAAGCCCTTTACGTTGCTGGGCTTGACCGCAACCTTGCGCTCCTCGAACTGGATGTCGAAGAACTGCAGCTTGGCGTCTTGCTTGAGGTCGACGGCAAGCCAGGTTGTATCGTCCTTGTTGGGCTTTGCCGAGCTGCTCGACCAACGCGTATCGGTCTTGCCGTCGATGGCATGGTCGGGTTTGAGCTTATCGTTGTTGTCCTCGTAGGCACTCGCGGTCGCCGTCCCACCAAGCAGGTGGTTGACGTTCACAGTATCGACCACACCGTCAACAGCAAACGCACGCATGGGTCCCAAAGCGCAACAAAGCGCCCATGCAAGCAGCGCGATGGCAGCAAGTCTCCGGCTTACACCTCCCTTATACATATTGAGATGCATTCGAACCATACATGCTCCTTTCTGCGAGCCTCCGGCATGCCGAGTGACAGAACCCACAGGAGTCCCATTGGCCGGCCTGCGCCGATCCGCCTCCCCTCGTTATCCTGCTCAATCACTCTGCATGCATAGCCGCATGATTGTCGCATGCACATAAACATATAGATTCAATGGGCAATTCGCACCCCAGCAACGGTCGCTTTTTCTCGGCAAGCGGTACGTTGCGCGATGCAACACATCCAATTATCTATGCAAAGCAGAGGGCGGGGCGCAATTCACTTGGGGAGCGCCCCGCCCTAAAATGGAATCCGTAGAGCCCGAGGTTAGCGCGAACGAAGAGCGCGCGTTTGTTCGTGGCGCCCGACGATTGAAGGCGAGCCGAACGCGTTGTGCACGGCAGCCGACGTTTGAACGGTAGGTCGGGCGCCGCGGAAAGCGTCAACTCAGCTTGACGATGGGAGCGAAGCCCTTCATGAGCTTCTTGGTCTGACCGGAGCGCTCGAACTGGACTTCGATCATATCGCCAGCGGCGGAGATAACCGTGCCCGGGCCGAACGTCTTGTGGCTCACGCGATCGCCCGCCGCGAAACTCGTGGCAGCAGCAGTTGCGTCGCGCTCGCGCTCGACCGTGGCGGACACGCTGGCCTTCTTGGGTCGGGGCGCACCGGAGCCGAAGGTCGACGGCTTGCGGGGCGCCGAGCTCGCTCCCGCGCCTGCACCCACAGCACCCACGCGCCCGGCGTCGGGGCTGATCGCGGTGCGACGTTGCGTGCCGGGCGTCGAGCGGGTGTAAGAGCCGAACACGCGACCGCCGTACATATCGGAGCCCTTGCCGGAACCGAACGTGCCGCGACGGTCGCCGCGCTTCTCCCAGCCCGTCCCCTCGAAACCGGACGATCCGATGCCAGAGAATTCGATGTGCTCCGACGGGATCTCGTTCACGAAGCGAGAACGGGGATTTGCCTGGGTGGAGCCGTAGGTACGGCGCGTGGCAGCGTAGGTGAGGAACAGGCGCTTGCGGGCGCGCGTGATGGCCACGTACGCGAGACGGCGCTCCTCCTCGAGCTTGGCCGGGTCGTCATCGGTCCAGCCGGCGACATGCGGGAAGATGCCCTCCTCCATACCGGCGACGAACACCGCCGGGAACTCCAAGCCCTTCGCGGAATGGACGGTCATCATCGTGATGGCGTGGGTCTCCCCCGCCAGCGCATCGAGGTCGCTGCGCAGGGCGAGCCACTCGAGGAGGGCGGGCAGGGCCTTGCAGGCGAGCTGTCCGTACGTGCGCTCGACCTCCGCCGCGGCGATGGCGGCGGCGTTCAGAGCGGGGGCGGGCGCAGCAACCATCGACGCCAACGCGCCCTGAGGCGAGGTAACGGCTGCCGCAAGCGCATCGAGCGGATTGCCAAGCGCCGAGGCATCGCGCATGTCGGCTCCCTTGGCCACCATCGCATCGGTGCCGGCGGCACCTGGCGTGGCAGAGCCCGCCTCCGGCACTCCCGCGACGCCAGCGGCGCGCAGCTCCTCGAGGCTCTCGAGCGTGCCCTCGATGTCCTCGTGCGTCTCCTCGAATTCGGCGGCGACGCCCAGGAATTCCTGGATGTTCTCGGCGCGGCTCTCCGCCTCCATCGTCGCCTCGGCACGGAACGCTTGAATCAGGCCGCTCTTGTCGACGATCATCTCGACGACATCCTTGAGCTCGCCGTCCACGCGGCGCCCCTCGCGCACAAGCGAGACGAAGTCGCCCAGGGCATTACGGACCTTGGCGGAGAACATGCCCGTCTCCGCCGTGGCGATCTCGCACGCCTGGAAGAACGAGCAGCGGTTGGTGCGTGCAAGGTCCTCGATCTTGGAAATGGAGGTGGATCCGATGCCGCGGCGCGGGGTGTTGATAACGCGCTTGACGCTCATCTCGTCGGCGGGGTTCACGATCATCTTGAGGTACGCCATGACGTCGCGGATCTCGGCGCGATCGAAGAATCGCGTGCCTCCCACGATCTTGTACGGCACGCCCGCGCGCAGGAACATATCTTCCAAGATGCGGGACTGCGCGTTGGTGCGGTAAAAGACCGCCATGTCGTCGTAGCTCATGCCACCAACGTGCAGCTTCTCGATCTCCGAGGCGATCCAACGGCCCTCATCGCGCTCGTCGCTCGCCTGGTAAGACTGGATCTTCTCGCCGTCGCCCAAATCGGTGAACAGGCGCTTGTCCTTGCGCTGCGAGTTGTTGCGCACCACGGCGTTGGCGGCGGCGAGGATATGGCCGGTCGAACGGTAGTTCTGCTCGAGCTTGACAACCTTAGCCTGCTTGAAGTCCTTCTCGAAGTCGAGGATGTTCGAGATGTCGGCGCCGCGCCAGGAATAGATGGACTGATCGTCGTCGCCCACGACCATGAGGTTCTGGTACTTGGCGGCGAGCAGGTTGGCGATCTCGTACTGGACGTGGTTGGTGTCCTGGTACTCGTCGACGCTGATGTAACGGAAGCGCTCCTGGTACTTCTCCAGCACCTCGGGGCGCGTACGCAGCAGTTCGAGCGTGCGGACGAGCAGGTCGTCGAAGTCCATGGCGTTCGCGGCGCGCAGACGGCGCTCGAGCTCCAGATACACCTGACCCGCCTTCTGCTCCTGCGGGGAGCTCGCCTTCTCGATGAACTCCTCCGGGCCGATCATGGCGTTTTTGGCCGTGGAGATCTTGGAGCGGATCATGTTGACGGGGTATTGCTTTTGCTCGATACCGATCTGCGTCATGATCTCGCGCACCATACGGCGGGAGTCATCGTCGTCATAGATGGTGAACTGGCCGGTGTAGCCCAGCAGGTCGGCATCCTCCCGCAGGATGCGCACGCACATGGCGTGGAAGGTGCACACCCACATGCCGCGCATGCCGCCATCGGGCAGCATGGCGGAGAGACGCTCGCGCATCTCGGCAGCCGCCTTGTTGGTAAAGGTAATGGCGAGGATCTGCCACGGACGGATGCCGAGGTCGCCAATCATGCGGGCGATGCGGAAGGTCAGGACACGTGTCTTGCCGGAGCCGGCACCCGCGAGCACGAGCAGCGGGCCCTCGGTGGTGAGGACCGCCTCGCGCTGGGCGGGATTGAGCGAGTCGATATCTACAAGCGGGCGGGCGGGCGCGAGCGCCACCGTCGGAGCAACATAGGTCGAGACCCCGGGAACCGAAACATGCACTGGAGCGACATCCACCGCAGAAGGCTCATAATCCGCGGGAACATAGTCTGCGGGGGCCTCGGCATGCTCGGGCTCTGCCCCATACGCATCAAGCGGGACAACGTCGGGGTCGGGCGCAGAGGGCTGTGCATCCCACAAATTAGGCTGATTGGTCATGCCATCTCTCCAAAACACATCGTCGACGAGGCTGCGGGCCGTCGTCTTTTGAGCCTATCCAGTATAACGAGACGCCCAGACAAACCGAGCCAACCGCAAAGCCCCCACACTCGGAAGCGCGCAACCGGGGCAAAACAGCCTCGGGGGAATCCAAAACGGCCCCGGTGTGATCCAGTGCTGCCCCGGCGTGATCCAAAACAGCCACGGTGGAATCTCGGCCGACAAAAAGGGCGTCATGAACGCATAAATACGCAAATGCGGGGTTAATTTCCCAACCCTTCGATAGACACGCCATCCCACTTAATAAACCCGCAGGTCAGAACGATGCCCTCATCCCCTCTATGCGACGCTCCTCATTTTTATCCCCGCATTTGCGAATTTGCGTAACCGAAAGCTGTGCAACACCGACGAATGGGGCAGGTTGAAGACGCTTCCAAGTAGCGAAGGTGCACCAAGGCCCGAGGTCACTTCGCTACATAAAGGAGCCCTCCCGGAGGGAGGGCGGCGCTCAGAGCTATGAGTTATTTCCCGACACCAACGCGAGTCACATCGTAAGGCGTGGTCTGGTACACATAATAATTGAGCCAGTTCGTGTAGATGAGCTGCGCCTGGGCGCGCCATGTACATAAGGGCTCGCGCGCCGGATCGTCGCCGGGGAAGTAGTTCACCGGCACGTCTGGATTAATGCCTGCACGCACGTCGCGCTCGTACTCGAGCTGCAACGTATCGGCGTCGTACTCGGGATGCCCAAACACGAAGAACCGCCGACTATCCACGCTTTTTACCAGGTAGAGCCCTGCCTCGGACGAACTCGCGATGACCTCGAGCTCCGGATGCGCGCGCACCGCGGCCTCATCGACCCCGGTGTAGCGCGAATGCACCGCGAAAAAGCGGTCGTCCAAGCCACGCACCAAAGGCGAACTCGGCTTCTCAATACGATGCTCGTACACGCCAGAGAGCTTGGCGGGCAGCGCGTGTTTGTCGATGCCGTAATGATGAAAGAGCCCCGCCTGCGCGCCCCAACAGATGTGCAACGTGGAGTGCACATTTGTGGTAGACCAATCCATAATGTCTACCAGCTCGTCCCAGTAGTCGACATCCGCGAAGTCAAGCTTCTCAACCGGCGCTCCTGTGATGATGAGGCCGTCGAAGTGCTCATGGCGCACCTCGTCGAACGTGCGGTAGAAGGTCTCCAGGTGCTCGGGGGAGACGTTTTTCGCCTCGTGACTACGCGTGCGCAGCAGCTCGACTTCGATCTGCAGAGGCGTATTGGAGAGCTTGCGCATGATTTGCGTCTCGGTGGCGATCTTGGTGGGCATGAGGTTCAAGATCAACACACGAAGCGGACGAATGTCCTGGTGGAGGGCACGGAACTCGGTCATGACGAAGATGTTCTCGCTCTCCAATGCCGCGGTGGCGGGCAGAGCGTCAGGAATGCGAATGGGCATGGGGCCTCCTTGGTTCACGTTCCCCTATGGTACGACACAAACGCGTGCGCCGGGAGGTGGGCTCGATGCGAACCGATGCCGGAGCGAAGCGCGCGCCACGGACGCCGCGCGTGCGCGCCTGCGCCGC
>NZ_DAWDUX010000002.1:77869-82671 GCF_052346665.1 Collinsella sp. | reverse complement strand
GGAGGCCGCTTAGCGGTTATGATTTATCGCGTCCAAGTTTCGGGGCGCAGTTCACGGTCGCCCCTTTTGATTGCAAGATTGCTGATTGGTAGGTGTTTGACCCGTGGGAAGCAGACGTGTGGACTCCCTGTTGGGCTCAAGGCGCCCGGTTCATGCCGGAGGCCCTGCTCGGATGCGTCTTGCGTGTACCCCCGCCCGCGTGCTGGCGAGCATCATCATCGCTTTGGTCTGCATCGCCGCCGTCCAGCCTCGTGCCTATGCCGGCGAGGCCGTGCAGCGGAATTACTCCGACTACCTTGATCGGGTCGAGGTGCCCTCTGAGGGTTCGGCGACGTTCGAGGGCTCGACGTTCGGGCTCACCGGCTTCGAACGCCTGGCAAAGGGAACGGCACGCAGCGTCGACGGTGCGCCTGAAGGCTACCGGATCCCGCTCTCCGACCAAGCGAGCGTCGTGGTGATCAGGACGCCCGAAATGACGCTGGTGCACATAGACGAGGGTGTGGCGCAGCAGTTGGGACTGTATCCGTTTGTGAGTGAAAACGATTCCGTCTTATGGTCCATGATCTGTGCCCTCGATGAGGAAGCGAGTATGGGAGGTGCTCTGCTTTCCAGCATGGACGTTCCGTACATGTTGGTTTACGACGACGTGTTCACGATCGGGGACTGCCGGTATCGCTTCAATGCCCGCGCTGCTGACGGATCGCGGTTCGCCACGGTGACGTGGGCGGCGGCTGCGGAGGGCCAAGCTGGGGTGGAGCAGGCGCGCACCGCCGGCATCGATTTGGGTGACGGTGCACTATGGTGCGACTACGCCGAGCTTGTTCCCGCCGCCGACGTGGTCGCCGATGCTCCTGTGGGTCCCGCTGAGCGTGCTACGGAGTTCTTCTCGTCCATCGATTTCCGCCCCTTCTGGGTTTCGCTCAAAACGAGTGGCCTTGCGCTCGTCATCTCGTTTGTGTTCGGACTGCTCGCCGCATGGCGCGTGGTGGGCACGTCGAGCCGCATCAAGGGCCTGCTTGATTCGGTCTTCACGATTCCGATGGTGCTACCGCCCACGGTGTGCGGATTCCTGTTGCTCATGCTGTTCGGCCAGTCGACCGCGGTGGGCCGCTGGCTCATTGCGCACGGCGTCTCGCTCGTCTTCACCTGGCAGGCAGCGGTCATCGCCGCGGTGGTCGTGAGCTTCCCGCTCGTGTACCGCACGGCGCTCGGCGCCTTCGAGTCGCTCGATTCACGTATGTTAGATGCGGCTCGCACACTTGGATGGTCGGAGTCGCGCATCTTCCGCAAGATCATGCTTCCGCTTGCCTGGCCCTCCATCGCCGCGGGCACGGTACTCGCCTTCGCGCGCGCCATGGGCGAGTTTGGTTGCACGCTGTTCTTTGCCGGCAACTACGCGGGCATTACGCAGACCATCCCCATTGCCATCTACTTCGAGTGGATGGGCGGCAACACCTCCGTCGCCTTGTTCTGGGTGGTGGTCGTCATTGCGTTCAGCTTCCTCGTGGTATGGGGGATCAACGCTTACACTGCGCGCCATCAGGGGTATCGCGATGGCGGCACGGTGCCCGGTGCCCTCCGTTGCGCTTCGGTGGCGGGTCGTCGTTGCGATCGGGCGTGCGGAGTCTCTCGTCTTGCGGACTCCGGTGCTCGACCCGATTCCGTGCGCGACGGGTTGGAGGAAACCGGCGGTGACGCGCTGTGCATCGATCGTGAGGCGTTGCGTTCGCTGTTTGAGGATGGTGCGGGATGAGCCTGAGTCTTGACATCAAGAAGCGATACCCGGGGTTTTCCCTTGACGTATCTCTTGAGGCAGGGGAGGAACGCGTTGCCCTGCTGGGGGCGTCTGGCTGCGGCAAGAGCTGCACGCTACGGTGCATCGCGGGTGTTGAGACCCCCGATGAGGGGCGCATCGTGGTCAACGGCGTGACGTTCTACGATTCCCGTGCCGGCATCGACCTTTCGCCGCAAGAACGCAAAACGGCGCTGCTGTTCCAAAGCTACCAGCTCTTTCCGCACATGACGGTCGAGGACAACGTTTGCGCAGGCATGCCGCGCACCGGTCGTGCGTACCCCAGCCGCGGTTCCGAGCTCGATTTCCATCGTGCACGCGCTCGGCAGTTTTTGGACATCTTCGGTATGGCCGATTTTGCCGACCGCTATCCCTCCCAGCTATCCGGTGGACAGCAGCAGCGCGTCGCCCTGGCGCGTATGCTCGCCGCCCGCCCCGGGATCCTCATGTTCGACGAGCCCTTTTCCGCGCTCGATTCCTATCTAAAAAGCGCGCTTGAGCAGAATCTGCTCGACGTGTTCTCGGTGGTGCATCGCACGGTGCTCTACGTGAGTCATGACATCGACGAGGCGTGCCGACTGTGTGACCGCATCTGCGTGATGCACAATGGGCGCATCGAGGAGAGCGGTACGGCGAGCGAGCTCATGACGCGCCCCCAGACGCTTGCCGGCATGCGCCTGACGGGGTGCAAGAACACCTCGCGTGCGTGCAAGGTCTCTGCCACAAACGTCGAGGCCATCGACTGGGGCATGACCTTCGACGTGGGTCGCGAGGTGCCCGATGACGTTGCGTATCTGGGCGTCCGCGCGCGCCACATCCATCGAGACCGCTCGTGTGAGACGGGGAAGCGCCGCCGCAACAGCTTCGATTTGCATGTAGCGCGCGTGAGTGATTCGCGTTTTGAGCGGCTGGTGCTGCTCGATCCGCCGCTCGCGGGCGCTTGTTCACGTATTCAGTGGAAGGTCGACATGGTGGACACGCCGAGCGACGAGCTGCCCCGTGAAGGCGAGACGCTCCGTCTCCATTTTGATGCTAGCCGGTTGCTGTTGGTTGCTAAGTGATTGTCTGAGCACGGGTGGAATAGCATTGGCTGGCGTGTCCGCGAACACGCGAACACGCGCTCTGCTCCTGGAGACACGTTTGCTTTGATGGCCCTCATTTTTGACCGGTTCCATGGGGCCGATTGTTCTGCCCCACTTTGCGCACAGACCCTCCATAATGGCCTTTAACTGGCAATCTTCTTTGCATACCAGTATCTGCATGCTGGTCGTTGGCGGCAGTGTTGGCGCCGTTTGCGGAATGCCCATCGAGCTGGTGGGCTTATCTATCTAAATTAAATAGCATTGGGTTTCGTGCGCCTTGGATAGTTCGCATGGGAAGGCGCTGTTTGAAAGGTGTTTCATATGGGTAAGGACAGGCGTCTTGCCGCAATGGCCGTTGCCGCCAGTACATGCCTCGCGCTATCGTGGGCACCCGCGGTCGCGATTGCGCATGAGGCAGGCGACGCTGGAGCGGGGATTGGAGGTGCGGCGGCGCTTGCGGCCGATGTGAGCTCCGATAACGGCTTGCCCAAGACGATTGAATACCAAAAGGTGACGGGCGAGATCGAGTCGGGACAAACGTATTCCCTCGTGACCACCACCGCTACTGCGGGTTCGGGTAAGACGGAGTACCGCATTTTGCATTACACGGATGGTGCGGCGGCGCTGGACAAGTGCAAAACGTCTGCTCACTCCGACGTGCTGAGTCCTGCCGACTGCACCGCCGGCAACTTTGCCGGCACCGGCGCCCACCAGTGGACCATCGAGGCGGTCGAGGGCGGCTACACCGTCAAGTCCAACACGGCGAGCGGCAAGTACCTGAACATCTCCGCAGGTGGTGCGACTCCCGGAGACGAGGCTCAGGTGCTCAAGGTCGAGCGGATGGACGATGGTTCTTTCTCCATCGGTCGTGAGGTCAGCGGTACCATGTACTACTTCGCCTTCAACAACACGGCCAACGGCTCATGGAAGGTCTCGACCGATCCCTATGGGTTCGTTGCATACAAGAAGACCGAGGTCACCCCGAACGTGATTCCGAACGACAAGCCCGCGTCCGGCGTCACGTATGACCAGCCTTATGCTTCTGGGACCGCGGGGAGCCAGTACTTCCGTATCCCCTCGTTAATCACCCTCAAGGATGGCAGCCTGCTTTCGGCTATCGATGCGCGTTGGACCACGCTCGGCGACGCCGGCGGCCTCGATACCATCGTCAGCAAGTCCACCGATGGCGGAAAGACCTGGAACTACAGCTTCCCCAACTACTTCAACGACAGCACGAACGCGTATAACAGCCATGCCACGGCGTTCATCGATCCTGTGATGGTCGAGAGGGAGGGCACCGTCTACATGATGGTCGACCTGTGGCCGGGCGGCGTCGCGCTCAACTCCGCCGCGAACAACCATCCCGTCAATGCGAGCGGCTATGTTGAGATCGATGGCGAGCAGCGCCTCGTGCTCTTTGCGTCTCCTAATCCCGATACGCAGCGCAGCGTCGGTGCGGAGCGTGGAACTGGCTACACACACTACGTCGGCGACTTTGGCGCCGACGGCTACGCTCCCGTCATCAAGGCAGACGGAGGAGCCACCGAGTTCTACGTTGACCGGGAGTATTTCCTGTTCGACGAGAACAAAGATCCCGTGTACTGTCAACAGCTGGGTAGCAGCGATTACGTCCAGCAGAACGTGTTCTATTTCAACGCCGACCTGCATGTGACGGCCACTTCGTACCTGTGGCTCGTGAGTTCGAGCGACGGCGGCGCCAGCTGGTCTGACCCGATGATGCTCAACGAGCAGGTGCGCACGAGTGTCGACAAAAATGATTGCTTCTATGGTGTGGGACCAGGCCGCGGCGTCGTGACCTCGACGGGCCGCATCATCCTGCCGTGCTACACCTATGAGTACGGTAAGGGCGACGGCCACACGAGTACCATCTATTCCGATGACGGCGTCACGTGGCACCGCAGCAATAA
>NZ_DAWDUX010000002.1:73453-77859 GCF_052346665.1 Collinsella sp. | reverse complement strand
ACTTCCGAGTCCACGGTGGTCGAAGCCGATGGCAGGCTCTACCTGTTCGCCCGCCACGGCTGGTATGCCGTTTCCACCGATAACGGTGTCACGTGGAGGGACGAGAAAAGTCTGCCCGCCTCGGGGCTTACGATCGACACCGGGTGCCAGATCAACGCGATCACCTATTCCGAGAAGATCGACGGCAAGACTGCCATCATCCTGTCCTGTCCTTCGGCGAGCCGCCGCATCAATGGCACGATCAATGTCGGTTTGGTGCAGGATGACGGTGGCATCAGCTGGGACTACACCTTTGATGTCACCAAGAATGGCACCTGGTTCGCCTATTCGTCCATGACCGAGTTGCCCGATGGATCTATTGGCATCCTGTACGAGACTAAGCAGACCGCGGCAAGTGCCGACAGCATTACGTACGAGAGCTTCTCCATCGAAGATATTGCCCCTAACGCTGAGATTGGCAACGAGCGGAATGTTTCGGTGCCCCTGTACGGCGAGATCGAGTTTGAGATCGAGGGTTCGCTCAAGGGATATGAGAATGTCGACACCGCGATTCTTGGAATCAAGGTCGAGGATAATGGTGACGGTACTTCGACGGTGACGTTTGAGGGCAAGCGCGAGGGCGTGGTGGAGTTTGTCGACCCTGCGTCTGGCGTCAGCTACACGGTGACGGTTGCCCCCGAGAAGCTCGTCGAGGTTGTTGTCAGTCCCGGCGAGAGCACGACGTTGGGCGTCAATGGTGTCGAAATCGCCCACAAGCCCGATGAAAGCATCGCCTCCATCGAAGTCACGTCTCAAAAGCTCTCTGAGGTCTGGGGTGAGATTCCCGGCAGTCTGGGTTCGGACAACTCGTTTGCGGGCGAGGCTATTCGTTTGAGCGATGCGCTCTTCACGTTCACCGCGAACGGCGAGAACTGGACCGTTTCCGGTACAACGCAGGACGGGGAGACCGCATATCTCAAGATCGAGAAGGCAGGTCTTCCCGGGCAGGGGCAGGCGGGCGTCATCCAGCTTAAGTTCGAGGCGAACAACCTGTTCAGGCTTTATGACACGAGCACGAAAAAGCACCTGCATTTTTGGCGCGACGGCAAAGCTTGCTTCGACCAGTGCGGTGGTAATGACCTTGCTGGAGACTCCATGGAGCTCTATCGTCCAGCCAAGGAGGGGGAGGATGCGAGCACATCGCCAATCCCCGGATATGTTCGCGTGACCGATGCCGCTCAGGTGGTCGACGGTGGCCAGTATCTCATCGTCGCATCAATGGGCGAGGAGCGTTTTGTGCTTAACCCTTCGTTGGGTGTGGGTAATAAATACGCGCATGTGGTCAAGGTCGATCCTGGGCGCACCGAGCAGCGCCTCAAGGTCACGGGTGTGGCTCCCGGCGTGACCGATGCCATGGTGGGCGACACCGTGTGCCGCATCACCGTCGCGGGCTACCTTGCTCCCGAGTTCGTCTGGTCCGATGATTACTCGGAGGCGACCGCGACGTTCAAACATACGGCGGGCGGTGAGACTCAGGAGCTTGCCTGCAAGGTCACGAGCGTGCGGACGGAGCCGACCGAGACCAAGGACGGGTTGGTGGTGTACACAGCCGAGGTCGAGTTCGAGGGCAACGTGTACCGAGATGAAAAGCGGGTTGTGTTGCCGGCCATCGGTGAGCAAGAACCTGGTGGCGGAACAAGCGGCGCGACCGATCAGAAGCCCAATAGCTCTACGGGATCGAATGGCGGCGCATCGCTGCCCCGCACAGGCGACCCGGTTACGATCGTTGGGTTGCTGGGTGCTGCGGGCATTTCGCTTTCCGCCATCGGTGCCAGATTGTTTCGGCGTAAGAACTAACCGGCGCTAAGTGCTTTCGACTGAAAACGCGGCAAAGGGGCATGCCTTCCTCGCCGCGTTTTCTGTCGCATTTTTGCGCAAGTGTGCCCCATCGGCGTGTCCCATGAAAACAGAAAAACAAAACAGGCCAGGGTTTTAACAACTCTGACCTGCGTCTTTTACTGGAGCGGGCGACGGGAGTCGAACCCGCCTCATCAGCTTGGAAGGCTGAGGTTCTACCGATGAACTACGCCCGCGAATGTGGTCGGGACGACAGGATTTGAACCTGCGACATCCTGCTCCCAAAGCAGGCGCGCTACCAAACTGCGCCACGTCCCGAAGGTGCTGAGCAGCTGGGGTACCATGACCCTGCTTGTCCCAAGGCGTTAGCGATTATAGAGCACCTGCGTGCATTCGGCAACGGTCATCGGCAATTGAGCGTTCATCGCATCGAAACCGCTAGGAAACATGTCCATTCCATTTCCCCTTTGCCCTATTCAGCCGTAGTACTATATGCACCGCATCAGCATTCTCATACATTGGAGGCAAACCATGACCTACACCGAGAGGGTCATCGCCGAGCTGCACGAGCGCTATGCCGATCAGCCCGAGTTCATCCAAGCTGCCGACGAGGTCCTTACCTCGATCGCGCCCGCTGTCGACAAGGAGCCCGCATATGAGGAGGCGTCTCTTCTCGAGCGTCTGGTCGAGCCCGAGCGCATTGTCATGTTCCGCGTTCCCTGGGTTGACGACTCCGGTAAGTGTCAGGTCAACCGCGGATACCGCGTCGAGTTCAACTCCGCAATCGGGCCCTACAAGGGTGGCCTGCGTTTCAATCCCACGGTGACGCTGGGCATGCTCAAGTTCCTGGGTTTTGAGCAGATTTTCAAGAACTCCCTTACCACGCTGCCCATGGGCGGCGGCAAGGGCGGCTCCGACTTCGACCCCAAGGGCAAGTCCAACAACGAGATCATGCGTTTCTGCCAGTCTTTCATGACGGAGCTCTACCGTCACATCGGCCCCGATACCGATGTTCCCGCCGGTGACCTTGGCGTGGGCGGACGTGAGATTGGGTACATGTTCGGTCAGTACAAGCGCCTGCGCAATGAGTGGACGGGCGTTCTCACTGGCAAGGGGCTCTCGTTTGGCGGCTCCCTCGCTCGCACCGAGGCAACCGGCTACGGACTCGTGTACTTCGTCGATGAGTATCTCAAGTGCCACGGAGAGTCCTTCGAGGGCAAGACCGTTGTGGTTCATGGTTCCGGCAACGTTGCCATTTACGCTATCCAGAAGGTCTCCCAGCTTGGCGGCAAGGTGATTGCCGCTTCCGATACCAAGGGCTGGGTCGAGGACCCCGAGGGCATCGACTATCAGGTGCTCGAGGATATCTACAACAAGAAGCGTTCCGGCAACGACCGCGGCGTGAGCCTTGCCATGTACGTCGACGCTCACCCGAGTGCCACTTGGCACGCGGAGGACGGCCGCGGCGTGTGGCAGCTTCCCTGCGACATCGCGTTGCCGTGCGCTCGTGAGAACACGCTGCTTCTCGAGGACGCCCAGGCACTCGTGGCAAACGGCTGCAAGGTAGTCGGCGAGGGCGCAAACATGCCCACAACCACCGATGCGACCAACTACCTCATTGAGAACGGCGTCGCCTTCATGCCCGGTAAGGCCGCGAATGCCGGCGGTGTTGCCACTTCTGGTCTCGAGATGAGCCAGAACGCCGGTCACATTTCTTGGACGTTCGACGAGGTCGACGCCAAGCTCGAGAGCATTATGCGCGGCATTTACCATGCCTGCGATGATGCCGCTGCCGCATACGGCTTCGAGGGCAATTACATGGTCGGCGCTAATATCGCTGGATTCAAGAAGGTTGCCGATGCCATGATGGCTCAGGGCATCGTCTAGGAGCATCGTGGCTTGGGGCTTCTGGAGCCCCTAGTCCTTGCGCTCTTAACTGGTTTGGCAGCGCCTGACCGTAAGCGGGGTCCGCGCTCAAGCGCGGGCCCCGCTTTGGTGTCCCGATCGCTGGCGTCTCGAAAATGTTGTCCGTGCAAAAACACTTACAAATATCGACAATATGTACCTTAGGGTCCGGATAAGGACCATTTTGGAGGAAGGTACCTGTTGCAAAACGCCTTGAAGCGCTGAGGTAACAAACAGGTGTTAAATAAAAGAGGGCTCTTCTTCGTACACTATGCCTTCGAAGTTGCTTAGTAGCGTCTTCGGTACCTTTCCTGACTGCTCAAAGGTACACATTGTCATTTTTTGTAAGTGAGTCATAACAAGTGCCATATACTCGAGTGCGTTAATTGCCGAGACCGACAGCCTGGCGCAATTCTCTGAGCAATTCCGGGCATTTTGAAGCGTATGCACGAGCTCGGGGACTAAACTGGATCTGCTTTCTCCGATAGAGTGTGCGTGCGACTGATTCGAGTGCCGCCGCATCTTTGAGCTGCAGGTCGTTTAGCCGGTATACGTCAACGTTCATGCTCATGAGCCCGAGTGCCCGCGCCTCATCTCGACGACGTATCGTTGACTCGTCGTGGTAGCTACCGTTGTACTCAATAATCGCTTTGAAGCGAGGAAGA
>NZ_DAWDUX010000002.1:31160-73443 GCF_052346665.1 Collinsella sp. | reverse complement strand
CGAGGAAGATATGCATCGGCTATGACATACGGCAATCCCGACAGCATGGAGGCTTTTCCTGTCAGTACAATCTTGTAATTCGGTTTAAGTGGACCGCAATTAAATCCGCCCAGAGAGTGGGGGAGGGCAAACATGCAGTACATGATTGCCTCCATGGGCGAACGACTTGAGCCCGTTGCAACGGATATGGCTTGGCGTGCCGCCTCTCTTCCCGCAACCCATTTTGAATCGGAATGGTACTTGCGTATTTCCTCAAGTGAGGTAGCGGGCTCGCAATCATAATATCCGCTTGCCTTGCCGATGAAGTCCAGCCCATCGTCATCTTCTTCGGCAACATTGCGTTCGGGAAGAGACCACGATCCGGTGAGTTCTTCAATAAGGGTGAGCTGCTCGGCAAAAGTCAGCTCTCCCGCTAAATCGCACACGAGCGCAGCTGGAGATGTATGCAGGGGTATGTGCAGCTGTGATGCGGGTTTTTGACGCTTCTTGTTGCAGACAAGCGCGTAGCCGTTCTTTTTGCTATTATGTTCGCCTGTGTGACTAGCTGCGGGCGTGGCGGAATTGGTAGACGCGCTGGATTTAGGTTCCAGTGGGGTTCCCGTGAAGGTTCGAGTCCTTTCGCCCGCACCACACACGCACACAAGGTACCAAAGGGACCCCGGCACCCACATATGCCGGGCATGTATTAGAGGAGGAACGTTGAACATCACTTCTGACGTGAAGGACGCCAAGCTTACCGCCACGGTCACCATTCCGGCTGCCGACGTCGACGCGGCCATCAAGAAGGCCTACAAGGAGGCTGCCAAGAAGTACCGTTTCCCCGGCTTTCGCGCCGGCAAGGCCCCGCGTCCCGTGATCGACTCCGCCCTGGGTAAGGAGGCCGTGCTCGCGCAGGCCACCAATGAGCTGATCGGCGCCAACGAGGGCAACGTCCTCAACGAGCTTGACATCGTTCCCGTCAAGGAGGGCGATTACCAGGAGATCGACCTGTGCGTCGATGGCACCGACTACACCTATGTGGTCGAGTTCACCCTGCGCCCCACCCCCGAGCTCTCCTCTTACGATGCCGTTGAGATCGAGATGCCTCCCGCGGAGGTCACCGAGGCCGAGATCGACCAGCAGGTCGACATGCTCATGGGTTACCACGCCACGTTTGAGGACGTCGAGCGTGGCGTCGAGGCCGCCGATTATGTGACCGTTGACATCAAGAACGTCGCCAACGCCGAGGCGCTCGCCGGCGAGGGCCGCATGATCGCCATGGGTTCCGGTAATCTGCCGAAGGAGTTCGACGAGGGCTTGATGGGCATGAACGTCGACGAGACCAAGACCATTTCTTGGACGCCAGAGGTCGAGGGTGCCGAGGAGGCTTCCGTCGAGGTCACCGTCAAGAGCGTCAAGGAGCGCAAACTCCCCGAGCTTACCGATGAGTTCGCACAGACCAACTTCGGCTTCGATGGCATTGACGCCATGCGCGACGCCGTGAAGCTCGAGATCGAGTCTGACAAGTCTTCCCAGCTCCCGCAGCTCAAGGAGAATCGCGCCGTCGCCAAACTTGCCGAGCGTCTTCAGCTTGACGAGATGGACGAGGACTACGAGCAGTCCGTCTTCCAGGAGCTCGGTCAGAATTTCCTGCAGAGCCTCTCCGCTCGTGGCATGAGCCTCGACGGCTGGCTGCAGGCCAACCGCATCAGCTCCGAGGAGTTCATCTCCGACCTGCACCGTCAGGCCAACGACGTTGCCCGCGAGTCCCTCGCCCTCGACGCGCTCGCTCGCGAGCTCAAGGTCGAGGTCACCGACGAGGATGTCAACGGCGAGTTCGAGCGCGCTGGTGTTGAGGACGTCGAAGCCTCCAAGGCTCAGTTCCTCGCCGAGGGCCGCATGCCCGCTATTCGCGATTCCATTCGTCGTTCCAAGGCTGTCGACTGGTTGGTCGAGAACGCCAAGGTGACCGAGGTCGACGAGGCCGCTCGCGCCGCTGAGGCCAAGGCCGAGTAGCGTATCTGCGTCACGCCCGCCGGACTCTGTGCTCTCGCATGGCCTTCGGCAAAAATGGCGTATCATAAGCGGCTGTACGGCTGATTTGCGTACGGTGCCCATCGCGCTCGGCGGGATTGGGCACCGTACGTTTCTATCGAGTGCCAAATGTTCTTCAGCGTTCACTCGATGACGACCAAACAGCATCTTCAGGCGCCGATTCGCGGCGTCTTATCCCGAAGGGAGCCATATGATCCATCGCATCGACTCTGCGCTCGTGCCTTACGTCGTCGAGCAGACTCCTCGCGGAGAGCGCAGCTACGACATCTATTCGCGCCTGCTCAACGACCGCATCGTCTTTTTGGGCGAGGAGGTCAATTCGGTGACCGCGAACCTCGTGATCGCCCAGCTGCTGCATCTTGAGAGCCAGGATGCCGAGAAGGACATTTCGCTCTACATCAACTCGCCGGGCGGTGAGGTTTATTCGGGCCTTGCCATTCTGGATACCATGAATTACATCAAGCCCGATGTTTCCACCATCTGCGTTGGCATGGCGGCGTCAATGGCTGCGGTTCTTCTTGCGAGCGGTGCCAAGGGCAAGCGCTTCTGCCTGCCCCATTCCAAGATCATGATCCATCAGCCCAGCGGCGGTGCCCAGGGCCAGCAGACCGAGATTGAGATCGCCGCCCGCGAGATCCGCGAGACGCGCACCACGCTCAACCACATTTTGGCCGATGTCACGGGCAAGCCTTTTGAGCAGGTTGAACAGGATACCGAGCGTGATCATTACCTTCGCGCCGATCAAGCCCTCGAATACGGCCTTATCGACCGCATCGTGACCTCCCGCAACGACTCCGGGAGCGAGCGCTAATGGCGGGGGAGGACTTTGGCCGTACGCCGGGCTCCGATGGTGAGGTTCCGGTCCGCTGCTCATTCTGCGGCAAGACGCAAGATCAGGTGCGCAAGCTCGTGCGCGGACACGACGGCATGTTCATCTGCGACGAGTGCGTTGAGGCGTGCAATGAGATTCTCGAGCAGTCCTTTGCCCAGGACGAGATGATGCGCGCCTTTGGGGCCGCTTACGCTGCTCAACAGGATGGGGCTGCCACGGTGGAGCCTCCGGCAGAGGAGGCTCCCGCGCCGACCATGCGCGAGACTGCCTCAAAGCTCATTACGCGTGTTCCCACGCCGCATGAGATCTATGATGCCCTGTCGCAGTACGTCATGGGTCAGGAGGACGCTAAGCGCGCCATGTCCGTGGCGGTGTACAACCACTATCGTCGCGTGCTCGAGGGGGATGCGTCGGATGCCGCTGCCCGTGGTGCCCACGCTGCGTCCCTGGACGAAGATGTCGAGCTTGCCAAGAGCAATATCTTGCTGCTCGGTCCCACCGGCACCGGCAAGACGTTGCTCGCCCAGACGCTCGCCCGCGTGCTCGAGGTCCCGTTCGCCATCGCCGATGCCACGGCGCTCACCGAGGCGGGCTATGTGGGCGAGGACGTCGAGAACATCCTGCTCAAGCTCATCACCGCCGCCGACGGCGATATCGATCGCGCGCAGATCGGCATCATCTACGTCGACGAGATCGACAAGATCGCACGCAAGGCGGAGAACCTCTCCATTACGCGCGACGTCTCCGGTGAGGGCGTGCAGCAGGCGCTCCTCAAGATCCTTGAGGGTACCGTCGCGAGCGTCCCGCCCACGGGCGGACGCAAGCACCCTCAGCAGGAGCTGCTCCAGATCGACACCACAAACATCTTGTTCATCTGCGGTGGCGCGTTCGTGGGACTCGACAAGATCATCTCCGACCGCGTGGGAAACCAGGGCGTCGGTTTCAATTCCGAGATCGCCGGCCCCACGTCAAAGGACGAGAATGTGCTCCTTAAGCAGGTGCTTCCCGAGGACCTCAACAACTTTGGCATGATCCCCGAGTTCATTGGCCGTACTCCGGTGATCACCCAGACCCAGGCCCTCTCCGAAGATGACCTGGTGGGCATCCTCACGGAGCCCAAGAACGCCGTGGTCAAGCAGTATCGCCGCATGTTTGCCATGGAGGGCGTCGAGCTCGTGTTCGAGGCCGAGGCTCTGCACGAGATCGCCAAGAAGGCACTTGCCCGCAAGACGGGCGCTCGCGGCCTGCGCAGCATCTGCGAGGAGCTGCTCCAGCAGACGATGTTCGACCTGCCGAGCGAGCAGGGCGTGAGCCAGGTTGTGGTGACCGCCGCCGCTGTTCATGGTGACGAGCAACCCCGCCGCGTTTACGAGGGATCCGACATCGACCTGGACTAACGTATCCATAGGAAGGACACTCATGGCAGAAGAGATGCCCAAGAATTACGATCCGGCGGTCAATGAGCCGGCGATCCTCAAGAAGTGGCTCGATGGCGGCTACTACAAGCGCCGCGAGGGCGTGGGCGACTGCACCGTCACCATCCCGCCGCCCAACGTGACGGGCATCCTTCACATGGGCCACGCCACCGACGACTCCATTCAGGACGCCATTGTTCGCATGGCCCGCATGCGCGGTCGCTCCACGCGTTGGATTCTCGGCACCGACCACGCGGGTATCGCCACCCAGACCAAGGTCGATAAGAAGCTCAAGTCCGAGGGCATCTCCCGCTTGGAGATCGGGCGTGACAAGTTCATCGATGCCTGTTGGGATTGGACGCACGAGTACGGCGGCACCATCGTCGAGCAAATCAAGCGTATGGGCTGCTCCGTCGATTTCGACGGCGAACGCTTCACCATGGACGACGAGTACGCCGAGGCGGTGCGCAAGGTCTTCTGTGATTGGTACCACGATGGCCTGATCTACCGTGGCAAGCGCATCGTTAACTGGTGCCCCAGCTGCACCACCGCCATCTCCGACGATGAGGCCGAGTACAAGGACGAGAAGGGCCACCTGTGGCACCTCCGCTACCCGCTGACCGAGCCCGTCAACGGCCAGGAGTACATCGTCGTGGCCACCACGCGCCCCGAGACCATGCTGGGCGATACCGGTATCGCCGTGTCCAGCAAGGATCCCGAGAAGGCTGCCTTCGTGGGCAAGACCGTCAAACTCCCGATCGTGGACCGCGAGATTCCCATCTTCGACGACTGGCATGTGGATCCGAACTTCGGCTCCGGCTTCGTCAAGGTTACCCCGGCGCACGACCCCAACGACTACGCGATGGGCGAGGCCCACGGCCTGGAGAAGATCAACATCTTCGACGAGCATGCCGTGGTGGTCGAGGGCTACGGTGAGTTCACCGGAATGACCCGCGACGAGTGCCGCGAGGCTGTCCTCGCTTGGTTCGAGGAGCACGGCCTGCTCGACCATATCGAAGAGCACGATCACTCCGTCATGCACTGCTACCGCTGCGATAACACGCTCGAGCCCTGGCTCTCCGAGCAGTGGTTCGTCGCGGTCGACAAGTTGAAGGCCCCTGCGCTCGACGCTGTGCGCGACGGTCGCGTGACCTTCCACCCCGCCCGCTGGACCGACACCTACACCACCTGGATGGAGAACCTGAAAGATTGGTGCATCTCCCGCCAGCTGTGGTGGGGTCATCGTATCCCCGTGTTCTACTGCGAGGAATGCGGTTGGGAAGACGCCTGCATGGACGACGTCACCGTCTGCCCCAAGTGCGGCTGCACCCACGTTCACCAGGACGAGAACGTGCTCGACACCTGGTTTAGCTCCCAGCTGTGGACCTTTGCCACGCAAGGGTGGCCGCAGCACCCCGAGCAGCTCGAGGGTCATCACCCCACTACGGCGCTCGTCACCGCACGCGACATCATCGCGCTGTGGGTTGCCCGCATGGTCATGAGCTCCCTGTACTTCCTCGACGAGGTGCCGTTCCACGATGTCGTGATCTACCCGACGATCCTTGCCAAGGACGGCAGCCGCATGTCCAAGTCCAAGGGCAACGGTGTGGATCCCATGGACCTCATCGACATGTACGGCGCCGACGCCATGCGTTTCAACCTGCTCACGCTGTGCACCACCAACCAGGACGTCAAGTTCGACGCCGACATCGACAAGAAGACCAAGGCACTCAAGGGTTCCGCCCGCACCGAACAGGCCCGCTCCTTCGTCACCAAGATCTGGAATGCGAGCCGGTTCCTGCTTATGAACATGGATGGCTACACCCCGGGCGAGCCGGTTGCCGAGACCGCTGCCGACGCCTGGATGTTCAGCCGCCTCGCGAAGGCCGCCCAACTCGTCACCGAGGGCATTGAGCACTATACGTTCGGCGAGATGGCGCGCGGTGTTCAGAACTTCTTCTGGAACGAGGTCTGCGACTGGTACGTCGAGGTCACCAAGACCCGTCTTAAGGATGACGCGGCGCGCCTCCAGGCCCAGCGCAACCTCATGTTCGTCCTCGACGCCTCTCTGCGCCTGATGCACCCGCTCATGCCGTTCGTGACCGAGGCCATTTGGGACCAGATGCCCGCAAGCTGGCTCGACGTGAACGAGGACGGTTCGATTGAGCGCGCCGAGGCTCTCATGATCGCCTCCTGGCCCGAGCCTGCGGACCTCGCCCGTTTCATCGACGAGCCCGCCGAGCGCACGTTCGAACTTGCGCGCGCACTCGTGTCCGATGTTCGTTCCACGCGCGCCCGCTATCGCATCTCCCCCAAGCAGGAGTTGCGCTGCGAGGTCAAGGCCGGCACTGCCGAGGTTGCCGAAGACATTATCGGCATGGCCGACTTCATCCGCGGATTGGCCAATGTGAGCGAGCTCGTGGTTCTCACGGCCGATGAGTTCGTGAAGCCCGAGAAGGCCATCGCTCTCGCTGGTCCGGATTTCGACGCCTACGTCGTCATGGGTGATCTTGTCGATTTCGACGCCGAACGCGCCCGCATGGAGAAGGAATTGAAGGCTGCCGAGAAGGAGCTCGCAGGCGCCGAGCGTATGCTCGGCAACGAGGGGTTTGTGGCGAAGGCCGCCCCCGAGGTCGTTGCCAAGAAGCGCGAGCGTGCCGCTGAGCTGGTGGAGACCATCGCTGCCATCAAGGCGCAGCTTGAGGACTTCGCATAGTCGGCTTTCCCAGACACCCCATCTCCGGTCGAACCTAAAGGCTTATGTACGTCCGTACACCGCGCCTTTACGTTCGGCCGGATTTGGGGCACCTGGAAAACCCTAGACATGGATACAACTGAGATAGGTTACTCCCCAGCTGCGCCCCGGATGCAATTGGGGCCAGTGCCGGTAGTATGGGGAGGGCACATATGTCAGATAACGAAAACGGCACGGTGATGCTTCCACCGGCGAAGACGCAAGAGGCATTCGTCCATATCGGCTTTGCCAAGGCGCGTCTCACGCGCGGTCGGGCGTTCGTTTTGGCGATCCTAGCCGGCGCATTTGTGGCCCTGGGCGCGTCGTTCATGCTCATGGTACGGTCCGATGTGTCGCTTTCCCCGACCATCTCGCTCGTTTTGGGCGGTCTCGCGTTCTGCCTGGGCCTGTTTTTGGTGCTCGTTGCCGGTGCCGAGTTGTTCACCGGTAACTGCCTCATGGTTATCGGCGCGCTCGATGGGCGGTATCCGCTCGTTCGTATGCTGCGTAAATGGGCGATTGTGTACGCGGGCAACGCCGTGGGAGCCCTTTTGGTGGTCGTGTTGCTCCTCGTTTCGGGCTTTGCCGAGATGCAGGGAGGAGCCGTCGGCGAGCTTGCTTGCTCGGTCGCGGCATCTAAGGCGTCCTTAAGTCCGGTCGTCGCGTTCTCGCGCGGCATCCTGTGCAACGTGCTCGTTTGCCTTGCCGTGTGGATGGGCAGCGCTGGCAAGACGGTGTGTGACAAGCTCGCTGCCGCCATACTGCCCGTGGTCGCCTTTGTGGTCCTGGGTTTTGAGCACTCGGTCGCGAACATGTTCTTTCTCCCGCTTGGCTTGGTTATCGAGGCGTTGTGGGGCGGTTCGTCCGTGGTGGTGCTGGGGGTTGCCTCTAATCTCGTGTTCGTCACGCTTGGCAATATCGTGGGCGGCGTCGCGATCGCTGCCGCGTACTGGTTTGTGTACGGCCGCGAAGATCGCAATTAGGAGGGCTGCATGAAGCGCCAGGGAGTCTATAGCGTTCCGTTCGAAGTGGCCGAGCTCGCCTATGATGACGCGGTTGCCATCGCTGCCGATACCGGCAAGATCTCCGGCGACGCGGGCCCGCTGCTCGAGACGGTGGTCGATATGCTCGAGGAGCTTGAGCGCCCCGATGAGCACTTCGATTGCATTCAGGTCGCCGGAACGAACGGCAAGACATCCACCACGCGCTTTGCCGCGGCCATCCTGCGTGGCGAGGACAAGCGAACCGCCCTGTACACGTCTCCCCAGCTGGTGCGCTACGAGGAGCGCATGGAGGTCGACGGCGCCGTGGTCAAGCCCTCAGAGTTCGCACATGGCGTGTCCGTCGCGGCTGAGGCGGGTCGTCGGGTGAACGCGCATCGCGTCGCCGCCGGGGAGCCATCCTACACGATCACGCCGTTCGACCTGCTGACCGTGGCGGCGATGGTGGTGTTCGCGGAGGCCCGCGTTGACGTGGCGGTGCTCGAGGTCGGCCTGGGCGGGCGCTGGGACGCCACGAGCGCGACTGATCCCGTTGCCGTCGCGATCACGGGCATCGGCCTCGACCATACGCGTATTCTGGGTGACACGCTCGGGCAGATCGCGTGCGAGAAGGCGGCGGTCATCAAGCCGGGTCGCTTTGTGGTTTTGGGCGAGGGTACGCATGTGCCGGAGGTCCAGCGCGTCATGAACGAGCGCTGCGCTGCATGTGGCGTGACGCCCTGGGTCGTTTCGCACGAGACGCTCCGCGAGCCCGATCGCATTGGGGGCGTCGTGTCGTTTCGCACCCGGACCCCCCGCGCGGAATATCGCGTGGACATGCGCAAACCTGCATATCAGCCGCAAAACGCCGCGTGTGCCATCGCGTTGGCCGAGGGATACCTTGGATGCGCTCTGAACGTCGGCGCGCTCGAGAGAAGCCTCGACTCCTGTCCCATACCGGGCCGCTTCGATGTGGCCCGCACCGACCCGTTGGTGCTCGTCGACGCCTGCCACAATCCTCAGAGTTGCGAGAACTTTGTGCGCGCACTCAACGAGGTGGAGCCCTGCATGTCCAATCGACCCGCCCTGCTCATCGCCGCTCTTTCCGACAAGGATGTGTCGGGCATCGTCGATGTGCTCGTGCCGGCGTTTCCTCAAATCGTCATCGCGCAGACCGCGAGCGACCGTGCGATGCCCGCGGGGGAACTCGCGGATCTCGTGCGAGCCAAACTCGGCTCACTGGGTCGCGATGAGGGGGATGTGCTTTCCGTCTTTGAGGACGTCGCATCTGCGCTCGATTGGGCAACTGCTTCCGGGCTGGAGCTGGTCGCGGCTGGTACCATCACGCTGGCGGGGGAAGTCGCCGGCCTTCTGCGGCGTTAGGCCATCCGATTCTCCGCGCGGCGGCTTGCGCGTTGCATCGTGGCCGCCGCGCGGCGAATTCCGACACGCCTCGTGCGATGAGTGGTATCATCTGTCGATGTGTTCGATAATGTTCGAAATGTGTGTATATATGTTCGGAGGCAATCGATGGCAATCATCTACGCAGCAGTGTTCGCTGTCTGCTTCTTCTCGTCGATCATCGGCGCGATCTGCGGCATCGGCGGCGGGGTCATCATCAAGCCCGTGCTCGACGCACTCGGGGTGTTCCCTGTTTCGACCATCAATTTCCTCTCGGGATGCACGGTCCTGTCCATGACCGCCTACTCGGTCCTGCGCTCCCGCGTCTCCGGTGCCTCGCAGATCGACTTCAAGACCGCCACGCCGCTTGCCATCGGCGCGGCAGTGGGCGGCCTGGTGGGCAAGGATCTCTTCAGCATGGTCGAGGGCCTGTTCGACACGCCCAACACCGCCGGCGCGGTGCAGGCCGCGGTGCTCATGGTCATCACCATCGGAACCCTCGTCTACACCGTCAATAAGGAGAAGATCGCCACCAAGCGGGTCAGCGGGGCCCTTGCGTGCGCGGTCATCGGCCTGTTCCTCGGCATCATGTCGAGCTTCCTCGGTATCGGCGGCGGTCCCATCAACCTCGTCGTCCTTTATTATTTCTTCAGCATGGAAACCAAGGAGGCCGCGCAGAACTCCCTGTATATCATCCTGTTCTCACAGGCTGCGAGCACTGTTCGCAGCATCCTCACGATGGATCTTGCGAGCATTAGCATTGCGTTGATTGCGGGCATGGTTGCCTGTGGCATTTTGGGCGGCGTCGCCGGTCGTGCTATGAACAAGCGCATCGATTCCGAGCGAGTTGACAAACTGTTCATCGGCCTCATGGTCGTTATCATCCTTATCAATGTCTACAACATCGCGAAGTACACTGTGCTGGCATAAATCGCTCGGCACCATCGCCTCGCACTGAAGAGACGGGCTCCTCTCCACACGGGGAAGGGCCCGCTTTGGGGTTCGGGCGACAGGTGGGGTGCTCGAACCCTTGGAAGCGTTTTAGCGCAACGTGCGCGCAATCGCGATCATGTCGGGGGCGGCGTATTCGAGGAAGTCGCGGTATCCGCAATAGTCCTCGCGATAGTAGCAGGTATTGAGGCGCTTGCAGTTCTTGTGGCAGATGCGCTCGAAGGGGCAGTCCGCGCACAGGGTGCAATCGCGCCTGGGTTCGGCGATGAACGTGCGGAGCGCGTCGCAGGTGGCCATGTCCTCCAGTGAGTTTTCGCGGATGTTGCCCAGGCAATATCGGTCGAGCACGTAGAAGTCGCAGGGGTACACATCTCCGTTGCCCTCGACCACGAACTGCGGTGCGCATGCCCCGAGCATGCCGCACTGCTGGGGCCAAACGCCTGCGAACAGGGGTATCACGTTGTCGAAGAGCGTCACGCTCATGCGGTCGCCGCGCTTGAAGTCCTCGAGCCACATGCGGAAGAACGTTTTGTAGAAGCTCGCGAAGCTCTCGGGCTCCAGCGAGTACTCGTCGTTCGTCTCATCGAGTCCCGGCAGGCAGGGGATGAGTTGGACGAAGCCGAACTTGTGCTGTTTGTAGAAGCGGTAGAGCTTTTGGGGGTGATGGGCGAGCTGGTCGGTGAGGACGGTGAGGATGTTGAATTCCGCGCCTGCCCGCCTCAGCGCCGATATAGCATCCAGCACGCGGCCCATGGTGCCCACGCCGCGCGCATCGGGTCGCAGCCAGTCGTGCATCTCGGGATAGCCGTCGATGGAGACGCCCACGAGGAAGTCGTGCTCGGCGAGGAACTCGGCCCAGGTGTCGTCGATGACGTAACCGTTGGTCTGGATGGCGTAGTGGACCGTCTGGCGCTCGCGAGCCTCATCGACGTGCGCGCAGAACGAGCGGAAGAACTCGAGCCCCGCGCAGGTGGGTTCGCCACCCTGGAAGGCAAAGGTCACCTCGGTGTCGGGGCCGAGCGCGAATGCAGCATCGATGATGGCCTCGGCGCATGGGGCCTCCATGACGCCGTGGTTCGCCGTCTCGTGGTGCTCTGCGACATCCGCGTAGAAGCAATAGCGGCAGCGCATGTTGCACGTCGAGCTGGCGGGTTTGATGAGAAACGAGATGTGCTTCATGGGTCCTCGCAGCGGGTCGTTGTGGTCTGATGAGGAGTCTACCATGTTGATTTGAGCTTCGAGGGCTTCGGGCGCGGTACACTATTTGGAGAGATATCCAATTTGAGGAGTGGCCATGAATCCCATTGATGAACTGCGTCGAGCTCTGCCTACACTCACCAAATCAGAATTGAAGGCCGCCGAGCGGATCCTGAACGACCCGAATATCATGTTGGGCAGCAGCATCACCAACCTGGCAAAGCTCACCGGTTCATCCAACTCCGCGATTATCCGCATGTGCCAAAAGCTCGGATATGATGGGTTCGCCGAATTCCGCTTCTCCTTCAACCGGGCCATGATGGCAGCTGAGAGCCCCTCTGTGGAAGCGGATCACGACGATTCGAATAGGCTCGTCGACACGTATGCTCGATATATGCATCTGATTCCCCAGTGTGTCTCCAAGGAGCAATTCGACGCCCTCGCCGAGGCGATCGTTCAGGCCAGGCGGCTTGTAATTTGGGGGTCGAACAGGACGTTTCAGAGCGCGATGCAGCTTTCTCATCGTCTGACGAGACTCGGTATTTTCAATAAACCGACTGATGACGCCATCGTCATGTCCGATGATGCAGCGATATTAGAGAGCGGAGACGTTTGCATCGTCTTGAGCATGCAGGGTCGAGGTAATTGCATGTATGGCGAGGATATGGATGTGATGCGCGAGCGCGGGGTCGATGTGCATCTGGTGACCATGGACGGCAGGTCGAGCCTCGTTCCGCACGCTTCCGAGGTATATGTGCTTCCCTGGATCAGCCATGATGACTCGATAAACTTCTACGAAGACCAGGTAATCGTTTACATGTTCATAGAGATGCTCCTGTTGAACATCTCTCGAAATTTCTCCTAGTGTGAACGGCATGAAATGGATAACTATCCATAGCATGCCGTTCATCGTGGAAAACTATCCACTCACGGACAAATATCCAATAGAGAACGGACATATATCCAAATCGACTACTCTATAAGATGAAGAGCGGTTCCGGGCCCGAATCGCTCCCGTGTTTCTGCACCGAGAGAAGAGGGAAGAGATGGAGAAGTTCCAAGCTCTGATGGAGAAGACGCTCGTCCCGTTTGCGACTAAGCTCTCCAACAACAAGGTCTTGAAGGCCATTTCGGGCGGTTTCGGCATGCTGCTGCCCATCATCATGGTCGGCGCCATCGCGTCGCTGCTCGCCGGCTTGAGCATTACGCCCTATCAGGAGTTCATCACCGCGAATGGCCTCAAGACGGTGTTCTCGTATGTGACCACGTATACGACGAACATGCTGTCCCTGTATGCCGCATTCGCCATAGGCAAATGCATGGCCGAGCAGCTTGACTGCGAGGGTCAGTCTTCCATTATCGGAATAGCCTCGCTGTTCGTGTTCCTGCTGCTCATTCCTTCCGGCATTGCTGCCGACGGCACCGCGGTCGCCAACATGATCGACATGACTTACTTTGGGTCTGCCGGCTTGTTCTCCGCGATGATCCTCGGTATCGTCGTTCCCGCCATCTACGCGGTCTTCATTAAGAGGAACATCACCATCAAGATGCCCGATGGCGTCCCTCCGTTCGTTTCCAAGGGTTTCGCCGGCATCATCCCCGTGCTGTGCATCACCATCCTGTTTGTCATCGTCCGCCAGCTCTGCGCCCTGACCCCCTTTGGTTCCTTTGACGGAATGATCTATGGCTTGCTCAAGGCCCCGCTCGCCTCGTTGAGCGAGAGCCCGCTCACCTTCGGCCTCCTGGTCCTTCTGTGCAATCTGCTGTGGTTCTTCGGCATCCATGGCGGTATGGTCACGATGCCTTTCATCACCATGCTGTACATGCCCGCCGCCCTCGAGAACCTCGATGCGTTTGCAGCGGGCGCCGCGGCCCTGCCCAACATCCTCACCAACACGTGGTGGTTCACCTTCGTCCAGCTCGGCGGGTCCGGCGGCATCATCGGCCTTGTTCTGTGCATGCTCTTCGTGGCCAAGAGCGAGCGCTACAAGTCCCTCGGTAAGATGGCAATCGCCCCGGCGCTCTGCGGAGTTTCCGAGCCCGTCGTCTTCGGTATGCCCCTCATGCTCAACGTCATGATGTTCATTCCCATGATCCTGACGCCTCTCCTGAGCTTCGTTCTTTCCTACGCGGTGACTTCCATCGGGCTCGTTCCCGTTCTGAATGGAATGCAGCTGCAGACCGGTACCCCTGTGCTCCTGTCCGGATTCCTTACGGGCGGTTGGCGGGCAATGATCTGGCAGGCGGTTCTCGTCGCCCTCCAGTTCGCCATCTATTTCCCGTTCTTCAAGATGCTCGACAAGCAGGCATATGCCGACGAGCAGGCAGCCGCCAAGGAGGCGTAAGCGCTGATGGACAATCGCTCCAACATCGTGTGGTTCGTCGCGGACCAGATGCGCGCGGACTCAATGGCCCATCTGGGCAATCCGGCGGCGAGCACCCCCAACCTCGACGCCATGGCGGAGGAGGGCGTGTCCTTCGCGGACGCGTACTGCCAGAATCCCGTTTGCGTTCCGAGCCGCTGCAGCTTCTTGACCGGCCTGTACCCCCACACGCTTGGTCACCGCACGATGCACTTCATGATGCATCGCGAGGATCCCAATATCCTCAAGACCATGAAGGAGGCCGGGTATGAGGTCGTGTGGATCGGTCGCAACGACTTCATCCCGGGCTCATGGAGCAAGGAGGCGTATTGCGACCATTTCTTCGATGGAACCGACCTAGTCGACAAGGTGGGCGTCGAGGGTCTCAAGATGAACTTCGGCGGGAAGAACTTCCCCACGCCCGAGGTGCCCGAGGTCTTCGAGGGGCACGATCTCAAGTACTCCTTCTTCCAGGGGAAGTACCCCGAGGGTTCGCTCAATAGCGACTTCGACTGGAACTGCGTGAATGCCGCCCTGGCGTTCTTGGACTCCATCGACCCCGAGAAGCAGGAAAAGCCCTTCTTCATCTACTGCACGCTGTCGTTCCCGCATCCCCCGTACGGTTGTGAGGAGCCATGGTATTCGCTTGTCGATCGTACGGCCCTTCCGCCGCGTCGCCCCAATGTGGAGACGCTGGAGGGCAAGGCGAGTATCTTGAGTGCCATTCGTGACCGCCAAGATATGAAGAGATGGGGCGAGCCCCAGTATGACGAGATGCGCGCGGTGTATCTCGGCATGGTGGCGCGCTGGGACCACATGCTCGGCCTCGTGCTCGACAAGCTGCGCGAGCGCGGGTTGTACGACGACACGAACGTCTTCGCGTTCAGCGACCATGGCGACCTGACGGGAGACTACGGCATCGCAGAGAAGTGCCAGAACTCCTTCGAGGACCCCTTGACGAACGTGCCCCTTGTGGTCAAGCCTGCGGCGTCGGTGCCGGTGGAGCCGGGCGTGCGCCACGGCCTTGTCGGTCTGATCGACCTTCCCGCGACGGTTGCGGAGATTGTCGGCGTGGACCTGGGATACGTGCAGTTCGGCAGCTCCCTGATGGGGGCGATCTCCGGTGAGGACACGCCGCATGATGCGATGTTCTGCGAGGGCGGGCGTATCCACGGTGAGTGGCAAGCAATGGAGCCCGAACATGGACCCGAGTCACCATACTGGCCGCGTATATCCGCACAACACGAGGAGGGACCTGCACACACCAAGGGCGCGATGGTGCGCATGGGAAACCTCAAGTACGTCATGCGCCTGTACGAGGGTGACCAGCTCTACGACCTTGAGGTGGACCCCATGGAGCTCGTCAACCTTGTTGATGATCCGGCATACGCCCAATCCGCCGCGCAGCTTCGAGACAGGCTGCTCAGGTTCTACATGGAGACGGCCGATTACGTGCCGCCCAAGTTCGACAAGCGTTAGGAGGACCAATGGCCGTATCCGAAGAGGTGCAGCTGGTCAGCTTCCAGATCATCGCGAGCGTCGGCACCGCGCGCTCTTGCTACATCCAGGCGATTGATTGCGCCGAGCGGGGTGATTTCGAGGGTGCCGAGAAGCTTATAGAGGAGGGCGAGGAACAGTTCCGCGCCGGTCATGACGCACATTTTGGGTTGATTCAGAAAGAGGCGGCGGGGGAGTCGAGTGAGTTCGCGCTCATCCTCATGCACGCCGAGGACCAGCTCATGAGCGCTGAGGCTTTTGGGATCCTTGCCCGTAAGATTGTGAACGTTTACAAGAAGATGGAGGATTGTATCCATGCGTAACATCAAGTTGTTCTGTGCCGCGGGCATGTCCACAAGCATGCTGGTAGAGCGTATGAAAGCGGCCGCCGCTGACCAGGGTTATGAGGTCGAGATTGCGGCCCATGCCGTCGCCGAGGCGTCCAAGCTCGGCGGGGATGCGGATTTCATCTTGCTTGGCCCGCCGGTTCGCTTTGAGGTCGACCGTGTCAAGGCCTTGTTCCCGGATAAGCCGGTTGAGGCGATTGATACGGTCATGTACGGCACCATGAACGGCGTCGGCGTGATCAATCATGTCCGCGAGGTCCTTGGAGACTAGCGACGAGGGCGGCCTGCGTTTACCCGGGTCAATTGCTTTCCAAGGTCATTGGTCCGGTTTCGCGTTCCAGATTTCTTCGCCTTTCCAGCTCACCGCTCGTCGGGGCGATTTGACCGTTGGCCGCAATGCCGCTGCCCATTCTTGCGAATCATAGAGTCAAAGGTGTAAAAAAGAAACGTTCAATCGCATATCACGCGTCAACAGGGCGTGTAACTGTTTCGAGCAGGCAGGACCCGGGTTGATAGAATCATTCCTCACAGGGATTGTTCTATCAACTCGGGTTTTTCGTTTTGAAGACCGTGATATCGAGCTGGGGAGGAGTTTGGTCGTGAAGCTCACCAAGACGCTCAACAATAACGTCGCCGTCGCGCAGGATAACAATGGCTGCGAGTTCGTAGTCATCGGACTGGGCGTTGGCTACGTTGAGCGTGGTGCCGAGATTCCCCAGGAAAAGGTCGAGCGCGTCTTTTCGTCCGTCGAGCAGCAGAGTCAGCTCTATCAGCTCGTCGAGTCGATTCCGCAACGCTATTTCGACTTGGCCCGGGAAATCGTGGACTACGCTCAGAGCACACTCGGCGTTCGTCTTGCCGACTCCATCTACATCGCGCTCACCGATCATATTGCCTACGTGCATGAGCGCGCGCAGAAGGGGCTCCTTCCCAAGAATTCGCTGACCTGGGAGATCAGCCAGTACTATCGCCGAGAGTTCGAGGTGGGCAAGAAGGTCGTCGAGCTCCTTGAGGATGAGCTTGACGGAACGAGTGCGTTGCTCGGCGATGCCGAGGCGGCTTCCATTGCGTTGCATCTTATCAACGCGGAGCAAGAGGAGGCAGGTTCTCGGCAGGGAATCGAAGAGCTCAAGCTCATGAACCAGGTCATGCAGATCATTCGGTATCAGGCGCATCTCGTGTACAGCGAGGGCGATCTTGACTATCAGCGATTGGTTGTGCACGTGCGTTTCTTTGCGCAGCGCGTGCTGGGTGGGGAGCGCTCCCAAGTGCCCAGCGCGCTGTTCAAGATGGTGCGGGAGAGCTATCCGGAGGCGTATTCCGTGGCTGAGCATGTGCGCGCATTCGTTGAGGGGAAGCTCGCGCGCTCGATTGGCGATGAGGAGATCACCTATCTCATTATCCACATCGCACGTTTGCTCGATAGAGCATGAGGCTAGGAGGAACCCGTGGCTAAAAAAGACTACGATGCCCTCGCCAAGTTCATCTTGGATCATGTGGGCGGCAGCGAGAACGTGGTGTCGCTGCGGCACTGTGTCACGCGCTTGCGTTTCAAGCTTAAGGATGAGGGTCGCGCCGACACCGAGGCACTCAAAAACCATGAATGGATTATCGATGTCATTCAGAAGGGCGGCCAGTACCAGGTCGTTATCGGCAACGACGTCGAGGACGCATTCGATGCAGTCATGATGCTCGGCAAGTTCGCGGGCGCTTCTGAGGACGCCAAGGTGGCCGACGACGAGGGTAAGAGCCTGTTTGATCGTCTGGTCGACATGATCTCGTCCATCCTGACCCCCGTGATTCCCTTGCTGGCAGGTTGTGGCATCATCAAGGGTCTTCTTGCGTTCTGCACGGCGCTCAAATGGATCGACCCGACTTCGGGCTTTGCGCAGATCTTGTCTGCAGCCGGTGACAGCCTGTTTTACTTCTTCCCGGTCTTTTTGGGATACACCTCGGCCGAGAAGTTTGGCATGAACAAACTCCTTGGGATGGCGATTGGTGCCACCCTCGTGCACCCCACCATCGTGAACCTGAAGGCCGCCGAGCCCCTGTTCACGCTCTTTGAGGGTTCCCCCATCGCGACGAACGTGACGACGACGTTCCTGGGAATTCCGGTGCTGATGGTGAGCTATACGTCGAGTGTTATGCCCATCATCGCCGCCACTTTCTTTGGTGCGCGCGTTGAGAAGTTCTTCAAGAAGATCGTGCCCGATGTCGTCAAGATGTTCGTCGTGCCTGCTGCCACGCTTGCGATAACGGTCGTTCTCACCCTACTCCTTGTCGGTCCTGTTGTTACGTGGGCGAGCCAGCTCATCGCTGCGGGCATTACCGCGGTTCAAAAGTTCAGCCCCGTTCTCACGGGTGTGCTGGTGGGCGGTCTTTGGCAGGTTCTTGTTGTGTTCGGCCTACACCATGCGTTTACGCCCATTGCTCTCAATAGCTTGATGGTTCAGGGGTACGAGAACCTTACATGCTACATGGCCGCCGTTCCGTTCACGACCATGGCGGTGGTGCTTGCCGTGTACCTGCGCACGAAGGATAAAAAGCTCAAGTCCGTTGCTCTGCCCGCTGCCATCTCGAGCTTCTTTGGCGTGTCCGAGCCTTCCATCTATGGCGTTACGCTTCCTCTCAAGCGTCCCTTCGCCTTCACTCTCGTGTCTTCCGCTGTGGGCGGTGCCATCCTTGGCATGTTTGGCTGCATGCGTTACACGCAGGGTGGTCTTGGGTTCTTCAATATTCCTGCCTTCATCAATCCCACCGCTCCCGAACTCGATATGACGTTCTACGGCGTGTTCATCGCTATCGGCGTTGCCATGGCAATGGGCTTCCTGCTCACGTTCTTCTTTGGCGTTCCTGCTCATGCTACGGCTCGCAATGTCGCCGATGCTACGTCTGACGTGGGGGCCGACGGCCAGATCAAGCAGGAGGTCTTCGTGGCGCCGGTGGCGGGCGAGGTCGTCGCGCTCGAGGACGTCGATGACGAGGTGTTCGCATCGGGATCCGTTGGAAAGGGCGTTGCCGTCAAGCCGTCCGAGGGCACCGTTGTGGCGCCTGCCGATGGCGAGGTGACGATGCTCTTCAAGACCGGTCATGCCGTGGGCATCACGACCGCCTCTGGCGCCGAGCTGCTCATCCACATTGGCATCGATACGGTTCAGCTCAACGGCCGCGGGTTCACGCCTCAGGTCAAGGCGGGCGATGTGGTCAAGAAGGGCCAGCCCCTCGTGACGTTCGACCGCGCCCTCTTGACCTCCGAGGGTTATGACGACACCGTTATCTTTGTGGTGTCCAATGCCGGAAACTTCCAGGATGTCGTGCGTTCGCAGGAGGCTGCTGCGCGCACCGATCGCGAGCTGCTCGCGGTGCTCGTCTAGATCAAAATAGTTGGGCGGGGTCGCCGGCTTTGCGCCGTCGGCCCCGCATGCCACAGGCGGCTGAAAGGAGTCCCACGCATGCGTGCGGTTATGCTCATGTTCGATACCCTGTCTCGGGCGTATGTGTCTCCATACGGCTCGGACGCTGCGCTCACGCCAAATTTCGCGCGGCTTGCAGAGCACTGTTGCACGTTCGATCGCTTCTACGGCGGCTCCATGCCGTGCATGCCGGCCCGCCGCGAGCTCCATACCGGGCGCTATAACTTTTTGCACCGCAGCTGGGGACCGCTTGAGCCGTTCGACTATTCGTGTTTCCAGGCGCTCGACGCTTCCGGCGTGTATGCGCACCTCATCACCGACCATTCTCACTATTGGGAGGACGGGGGCGCCACGTACCACAATCGTTATAGCTCCTGGGAGGGATTTAGAGGCCAAGAGGGTGATCGGTGGGCTCCGCGCGATGTGGTTGAGGGACTTCCGGTGCATATGTCCCCGCTGCAAAAGGTCAAGGGGCCCAGCCCCATTCAGCATGAGGCGAATAAGCGTCGTCAGCCCCGTGAGGAAGATATGTCGACGGTGCGAACAGTGACGGCGGGGCTGGAGTTCCTTTCTTCCCACGCACAGCGCGACAACTGGTTCGTTCAGATAGAGTGCTTCGATCCCCATGAGCCGTTTGACGTGCCGCAGGAGTATCGCGCTGCCGCAGGCTTGTCCGATGCGCCTCGGCTCAACTGGCCGGCGTATGGGGCCGTGGATGTGGACGCCCATGTCGAGGAGCTCGATGAATGCCGTCGTGAGTATGCGGCATTGGTCGCCCTGTGCGATGCGCAGCTCGGCCGTGTGCTCGATGCGTTTGATGAGTACGGCCTATGGGAAGACACGCTTCTTATCGTGAATACCGATCACGGGTTTTTGCTGGGTGAACATGGGTATTTGGGTAAGAACTTTTGGCCCATGCACCAGGAGATCATTCACACGCCGTTCTTTTTGCACGTGCCCGGGGTTGATGGGGGCACTCGTTGCTCGGCGCTCTGCCAGACGATCGACCTTGCGCCGACATTGCTCGACTGGTTCGGCGTCGATGCGGATGTCGAGATGGACGGTCGCTCTTTGCTTCCTGTAGTGCGAGATGGCGCGGCGGGCCATGCATATGCCCTGTTCGGGGCCCACGGAAATCACGTGTGCGTTACCGACGGCGACTACGTGTACATGCGCGCCGCCGCGCGCGAGGACAATGAGCCCTTCGTGGAGTGCACGCTCATGCCAACGAACATACGCGGGTTTTTTTCACGCGAGCAGCTTAACTCTGCCGAGTTGGTGACAGGTTGCCGCTTTACCAACGGCTGGCCATACCTAAAATGCCGTTCGCGCACGTATATGAATTCGTATACGTTCGGTAGCTCCCTTTGGGACGTGCGCTCAGGGGAGGAATGCATCGAGGACGCTGAGATTGAGTCGCGTTTGCTCTCTGCGCTCGTTGAGGAAATGAGAAGGGTCGAGGCGCCGGAGGAGGAGTTCGCGAGGCTTGGGCTCGGCGTGTAAGGTGGTTGCCCGCGGGGGTCGCGGGCTCACCGGATAGGGCGCCTGCGTGTGTGCGGGCTGCCGAGTTTTCCGCATAACGGCCTGCATGTATGTACGCGACACATTGTGACTAGCGAGATTCCTCGCATGGTGACCTGCCTGTATGTACCCGGTTCGTGGAGTTCTCCATATGACCGAGTTTCTGCACGTGCACGGCTTGCAGGGTGCATCGTATGGCAGCGTATCTGCGCGTGCGACCTATGCGCTTGTGGCGCACGGGTGATTGAGGAATTGTTTGGCTTTCGGCTCTTCTGATCCTCGACATCCGGATACATCGACATGAAAAAGCGCCAATAGGAATTTCTTTCGATTCTCCTATTGGCGCGAGCCTTTTTATGTGTGGCTGGACCACGCATGCCGTTGGTTTGCGTGGTCCCGGATTGCGTGCACCGTTGGTTTGCGTGCGGCTGAACTGTACGCGTTGCTGGTTTGCCTGTGGCCGGACCGCGCATGTCGTTGATTGATGCCCGGCTTCCCTTACAGGAAACGGTATTGGACCGTACCCACGCCGACGCTCACAAAATTCAGGGCGCGTGCGACGGCTGGCTGCATGTCGATCACGCGGCCGTGCGCATAGGGTCCACGGTCGTTCACATAGGCGATGACCGAGCGTCCCCCGTAACGAATCTCGACGCGCGTGCCAAGGGGCACGTTGAGCATGGCGATGCCCATCGAGGTCTCGGTGACCTTCTCGCCGCTGGCGGTGGTTCCGCCCATAAACCCGTCGCCGATGCCGTAGTAGGATGCGACGCCCGTCAGCCAGCCTCCGGTCGACTCGGATGAGCCCGAGTTGGACGAGCCCGAGTTCCCGCTGTCACCCGAACCGTTAGAGTTGTTCGAATTGCCGGACCCGTTGCCCTGGGTATTGGTTCCGCCGTTCTGCTCGCTTTGCGATCCATTGCCGGACCCGCCGTTCTCAGGCTGAGTTGTGGACTCGCCGTTGGGGTTGGCGGCATTCTGTTGAGCGTCTTGCTGGGCTTGGAGTTGCGCTGCCTGCTCGGCGGCCTTGCGGGCGATCTCCGCCTCGGCGGCGTCCTCCGCATTCGCTTTTGCCTGCACTTTTGCGGCGGCGCTTTGCGCTTGCGCATACGCTTCGGAAGCGCGTGCGAGTTCGGCATCCGCCTGGTCCTTGGCTCGTCCCAATTCGTCAAGTTTGCCGTTCAGCTCATCCTCGAGCTTGTTGAGCTCATTGAGGGCAGAGACGTTTGCGTCCTGAACGGTCCCCAGGTATTTTGAAAGGTTGATGAAGTCGGCAAATGACTCGGCATTCAACAGCAGGCTGATGGTGCCTCCGTTTGAGGAGTGTGTCTTATACAGGTCACTCGCTGCGTCCGCCGCGCGTTGTTGGCGCGCGGGGAGCAGGTCCTGCTCGATGTGAAGGATCTCGTCCGCGATTTCGGCAACCTGTGCGTTGAGTTCGGCGGCGTTCGAGGTCGCCTCGCTGTAGGTGGATGAGGCGCTCGATAGCTGCCCTTGCAGACGATTGAGCTCGGCGAGCGTCTCGGAGGACGCGGCGTACGCGGGGGTGGGGGAGAGGGTGAGCGCCTGTGTGGCGCCGGACATCACAAGTGCGCCCGTCAGACCGATGGTGCATGCAAGGCGCGCCGTGCGCGCGCGTTTGTGCCGATGCGTATCGAGAGCCATGTAAAACCGCCTTAGGTTGCTGACGGCATTCAGTATAGTTCAAGTCTCACCTTAAAGTTGAGCTTCAAGGTTTTCGCATATGCGAAGACGGTGTTCTGGGTGATGGGGTTCGTGCGCGCAAGCGATATTTGAGGATATGAACGGTTTTAGGATATGAATGACTCCATGTTGAGAGTGATTCTTCTCGGCACTATTTCCGCAGGTAAATACCTATAACAAGAATGGATGATATGAACGATTCGTTCATATCCTCCAGTTGCGCCAAGGAAATCACTCATATCCTTGCACCGTTCATATCCTCAGATCGCCCGCATCCTCACGTCACTCATATCATTAGGCTGACCGTTACTCCAGGTCGTTCATATCCTCGGGCCGAGCTTTACTTCAGGTCGTTCATATCCTCGGGCAGACCTTCAGCCCGGGTCGGCCTTCACTCCAGGCAGTTCATATCTTCCGATCGTTCATATCCTCAACAGCTGGCAAGCTTCTGCGCGTCAACGTTCATGCTGGCCACAAGGTCGACGCCCGTACCCAAAAGATCGCTCATCACAACGTCTCCCATGCGCACAGGTGCGGTGATGCTCGCATGGCGAATATCTCGCATGGCGCGCAGGTGAAGGTCTCGGGGAATGGGGCGCGCGGTTCGCACGGGAAGCAGCTTTTCATCGCCTTCGCGGACCACGATGGTCGTCGCGAGAATACGCATGGGTCGGATAATTTCTTGCTCGGCAAACTTGCGCCCTCTTGCGCAACGGTTGCCCTGGACAGAGAGAACGTGTTCAACCCCGTTTTCATCGATGCTCGTATCTATGGTGAGGGCACATTCTGAGGGGCAGGTGGTGCAGTGGAAATGGCGCGTCGTGCTCGCGGTAGTAGTCGTGTCGGTTTCGGCTCCATCGGGGTTAATGTCAGTTGCTGCACCATCGGCGTTAACGCCGCTTGCACATGCGCCTTGTGTATGCTCCTCGTAAGCCTGTTTGCACGCACCCGCCGTGTTGTTTGCGCTCGTCATATCAGCCGTCTCTTCGCTCGTTATGCCAGTCCTCTTTTCCATGTTCTACACCTCCTCGACGGGGTCGACGGAAAGAGTGATGTTGCCCGCGGCTCGCTCGATCATTCGCCGCGTGAGGGGCACCGATTCCATAATGCTTGGCTTGAACGAGCGGGGCTTTCCCGCAAAAAGAACCTCGTCTCCGCTGGAAATCACAATACGCGCGGTGCCAACGGGGCGTTTGACGCGGAAGAACAGCTTGGTGTTGGCGCATGCGGAGATGCGAGCTGGAACAACGTAGCCCGCCATCCCCGCAGCCTCAACAGTCAATGGTGAACGGAACTCGTCGTGCTTGGTCGGCGTGGTCGCCCTCTCGTTTGCCGTGCGAGACTGTTCTTCTATGGGCGCGGAATCGGTCGATGCGCGCCGGTCCGCCTGTTCCACACGAACCGCACAGGGCTCTGTGTCCGTGTTCGTGCCCTGCGTTTCGGTGCATGCTGCCGCCCAAGCTGCGGCGGCGGCTCCCGCGCGTTCCGCTTCGGCGGTCACATTGTCCGCAAGGTCGTGGACATGCAGGACGTTTCCGCAGGAGAAGATGCCCGGGACGTTCGTCTGCAGGTCCTGGTCCACGCGTGCGCCGCGGGTACGCGGGTCGAGCTCAACGCCTGCGGCACAGGCGATCTCATTTTCGGGAATGAGGCCCACCGAGAGCAGTAGCGTATCGCATGCGACGATGCGCTCCGTGCCCGGGATAGGGGCGAGGTTCTCATCGACGTGCGTCACTTCGACGCCCTCCACGCGGTTGCGCCCGATGACGCGCGTGACGGTGGTGGAGAGGTGCAGGGGTATATCGAAGTCCTCGAGGCAGTTTTTGACGTTGCGGTGCAAGCCGTTGGCGTAGGGCATAAGCTCGTAGACGCCTTCGACCTCGATGCCCTCGAGCGCGCATCGGCGTGCCATGATGAGGCCGATGTCGCCCGATCCCAAAATGACCACGCGATGCCCGGGCCGCAGGTTCTCGATGTTGATGTAACGCTGGGCGAGGCCCGCGGTGAACACGCCCGCCGGGCGGCTACCGGGAATCTTGATTTCCGAGCGCGTGCGTTCGCGGCAACCCATGGCAAGCACCACGGAGCGGCAGTGCACGTCGACCATACCCGATTCGGCCATGACGCGGACGGTGTGCCCGGTGGTGCGCATGAGTTCGCTTGCATCGGCCTCTGCGTGGGTCACGTTTAGCGCGGTTGCCCCGTGGGCGTCCACACTGCACCTCGGCTTCCCCGCGCGGGTATCGCCCTCGCGGGGGTTTCGGCTACTGCGTGTGGGCGCCTCGCAGCCGGATGTCCCAGGCATTGGCTCCTCGGAGGTTCCATCAATCGATAGCACCATGCTGCCGAGCATGACCTCGATATCCGTTTGAGCGACTTGGTCGATAAAGCGCTGTGCATATTCGGGCCCGGTGAGCTCCTCTTTGAAGTGCGTGAGTCCAAAACCGGGATGGATGCATTGGCGCAAGATGCCGCCGAGATGATCATTGCGCTCGATGATGACGACGTTGGCTCCCGCCTTGTGCGCCGCGAGTGCGGCTCCCATGCCTGCGGGGCCTCCTCCGATGACAGCGACGTCAAAGTCGCGCGCTGGGATGCTTCCCATCTATCGGCCCTCCTTGAGTGTGCCGTCGACAATCCATGAGCCGCGGTCCTCCAGAGGCACGGCGCTCGGTTCGCATCCGAGTTCTCGTGCGAGGATGTGGACCACGCGGCTTTGGCAAAAACCGCTTTGGCACCTGCCCATTCCTGCACGGCACCGGCGTTTGACGCCTTCCACCGAGACAGCTCCGGGTGAGCGGTGGATAGCTCGCACGATTTCCGCTTCGGGGACGGTTTCGCATCGGCAAACGATGCGCCCCCATGCGGGGTCGTGCTCGATAAGCTCCGCTTGGTGTTGAGGGCTCGACCGGTCAAAATCCTCGGGTGCGCGGCGCATGGGGCTCCAATCCGGGCGTTTCTCAAGGTCAAGGCCCGTGTCATGCAGGACGCAATCCATGTGCTCCGCGATGGCCGGCGCGCTGGCGACGCCGGGGGATTGAATGCCCGCGGCATGGAACATACCGGGAAGGACGACGGAGGGGCCGATCATGAAATCGTTCAGACCCTCGATGACCGCACGGCCACCTGCGAACGTGCGCACGACTCGTCGGGTATCAAGGTCGGGCACGAGCTTGCGGGCTCCGTTGAGCAGCGTCTCGACATCTGCCGCGTAGGTGTCGCGGTCGCCGGGCTCGCGCAACGCCGCCGTCGCGGTGATGACGGTGTTACCGTGCACGGTTCCCGTGACGATGACGCGGGGTAGAGGGGCATGAGGGCCCGCGGCTCCTTGTCGAGCACGGCGATGTTGCCCTGGCGCCACACGAGCTTGAATTCCTCGGCTCCCGCCATGTGCGAGATCAAGGCGGCTCCGTTGCCCGCGGCGTTGATGAGGATGCGACAGCGCACGGTTCCCTTGGGCGTGTGAATGGCAAAGCGTTCGGGTTGGTCGGACAGGCGGCGCGACCCTACGGGTAAGGGGGCGTTGCCCAAAAGCGTGTCGATGGCCTGTACGGGGGCCTCGCGTAGGAAAGTCACGCCGTTTGCCGTGGCGTTTTCCGCGCATGCGATTGCGACGTCGAATGGATCGACGTATCCGGTTGACGGGCACCAGAGGGCGCACGTTGCCTGCTCGTTAGCGCGCGGCTCCAGATGGCGAATACGCTCGGGGCCTACGATCTCGAGCTTGGGGACGCCGTTGGCGCGACCGTTTTGCACGAGGCGCTCGAGTGCGGCGTGATCATCGGCGGAAAAACCCAGGACCATGGAGCCGGTGCGGTTAAAGAGGAAGCCCAGCTCGCTGGACCACTGCGAGTAGAGTTCGCAGCCACGTGCGTTTACCTGTGCCTTTACCGTTCCTGGTGCGGGGTCATATCCAGCATGAACAAGTCCGCCATTGGCTTTTGATGCGCCGAGGGCGACGTCGTTTCCTGCCTCTATGACACAGATCGAGTTTTCATAGCGTGCGAGTTGCCGTGCGATGGCGCAGCCGGTGATGCCCGCGCCCACGATGGCAATGTCAAAGCTCTCTGCCATGGTGCCTACTCCTATCACGTGCCGGCGCTCGGTCGATTACGGTTGTTTGCGACGATGCGTGGCCGGCGTTGTAGACAAAGCGTCAACAGCAATGCTACGCCTGTCGCTTTTCTTTGCCACATCCAATCGGTCGAACGCTCCGAACACCCCGCCAACGGTGCAGGGCAGAGCTTTGGGGGACGCGATTGCGGTGGGTTGGGCTGCAGGTGAGGATTGCATGGCAATTATGGGATGACTGCGGTGTGTGATCGGACGACGCTTCTGCTCCAGCCTTCACTTTTGAAGCGCGAGAGTTAACTTTCGCCGCAGTTTTGGCGTCGTTTGCGCCGAACATCGCTTCGAGAGTTAACTTTCGAAGCGATTTTGTGGTGGACTCGATGGTTGGGGGATGGGCCGTACGGTTCGCAGATGCTTGCAATCGGTGCGGCAAAATTGGCATCAGTGGATGAACAGGCCTGTCATCCCATTCCGATTCGGTTTGGGTCAAAGGAGAAGACTTGTTTGCGTAGAGCTTTTCGATGTTTCCATAGTGTTCAATGCGTGCGGTCCTATCCGCTCTGTTCATCTTTGCAAGGAGGGCATCTGTGACGACGGAAAAATCCTCAACAGAGGATAGCTGGTGATTGGTGAGCGTGATTACGGAAAAGCCCTCCCTTTGAAGCTCTGCTCGACGCGCGCTATCTAAACCCAGTCTATCTTTCGATGCATGAAATGCATCGCTGTCGTATTCAAGGATGAGGTTCCAGGTCCTCCAGAGGAAGTCCGCATATCGTAGAGTCGTTTTTCTGCATCCCTCTTTGCCTTGTTCGCTTTCGTGCATTTGGCGGCTGTCTTGAATCCACTGGCGGAGCGATACAAACCGTTTGTCGGGTGTGGCCCCATGTTTTAAGGAGGTCGTTCTATACTCGTAATCGTTCGAGAGGTTACCTGTTTGGGCCTGCACCGAGCACCTGCTTACAGTTGCATATGAAGCCGGGATGTTACTCTTCGAGGCATACACCGTTTGAGCCGCGCAAGTGCGCGGGGTGGTTGCTTCGGAGAGTTTTTCATTTTGAGCGTACGTAGGAATGAGTCCGTTCATATGCACGGGAGGGAATTGAGGGGAGGCCGGTATGCAAGCCATTCGCAGCATCAACAACAATATTGCCGTGTGCGTAGATAGCGCAGGGCAAGAGTGCATCGCCATGGGAAAGGGGATTGGCTACGGTAAGATGCCGCATGAGGTTGAGCTTTCGAAGGTGACTCATACCTATTACTGCGTAGATGAACGTCAACTTGAGGGAGTCAAGGATATTCCCCAAGAGGTTCTTGCTTTTGCGGCATCTGCGGTCGATAGGGTTCGTGGACAGCTTCCATATCAGCTGAGCCCCAATCTCACGTTCACTCTTGCGGACCACATAGCGTTTGCCATTAGACGCGCGGAGCAGGGTATCCAGGTTCGGATGCCACTCGCCTATGACGTTGAGCAGAGCTATCCAGACGAATTTCGGTTGGGCCGTCAGCTGGTTCGTAGGATATGTCGTGAGTTCGGCGTGACACTTCGCGATGATGAAGCGAGTGGTATAGCAATGAGCTTGGTTAACGCACGCGCATCTGCTGCGACCGAGGAGGAGCTGACGAGGGCGCGTCAAGATGAAGACATGCTCGAGGACATTACTGAGATTGTTGAGAACCACTTTGGCGTAACAGTCGATCGAGCTTCGTTTGCGTTCTCTCGCTATGCGACACATCTCCATTACCTCTTTGCTCGAATTCATAGTGACGAGGTGCTGCCCGCTGAGGGTCTCAGTGGATATCAGGGCGTGGACGACCAATTTCCCGAGGGGGTCGTATGCGTTCGGAAGATTTGCGACCACATTCACGATGCATGGGGTGCCGATCTGACTGATGAGGAGCGTTTGTATCTCGTGATCCATGTAAGCAGGATTTGCATTAAGGGGACGGGACGGTAAGGCTGCCTGTCCCCAGGTTTCGAACAAGGGAGCTTGGAATGGGTTCGAAAAAGTACGACGAGCTCGCCAATCGAGTTATCGATTTGGTGGGTGGCAAGGACAACATCAGCTACTTTACTCACTGTGTTACGCGGTTGCGTTTCAACCTTAAGGATAAGGGTCTGGCGAATAAGGGCGAGCTTGATGGCCTTTCGGGTGTAATTGGCACTCAGTGGTCGGGCGACCAGCTTCAAATTATTGTCGGCCAGCAGGTCGGCGAGGTCTATGCTGCGATTTGCGATCGCAGCGGCCTGGCGCGCGAGGACGCAATCGACGAGAATCTCGACTCGAATCTCACTGGCAAGCGCGATTTTTCGCCGAGGCATATGTTCGATCTTTTTTTCGATACGCTATCAGGCATTTTTGCCCCGTTTATTCCAGCAATAGTTTCTTGTGGCCTGCTCCAGGGAGTTTTGTACTCCATCCAGACATTTGGTTGGATTAGCGCTGATTCGGTTGAATATAATTTCTTTTACACCTGCGCAAATACCGCTTTCTATTTCATGCCGGTACTGATCGCATTTTCGGCTGGAAAGAGATTTAAGTGCAACCCTTATGTGGCAGCGGCGCTTGGCGCAGTTCTTATTCATCCTACGTTTACCGGAATGTCCGGCGAGACCATTGAGCTGTTTGGGGTTATACCTATCACGTTCGCGAATTACTCCTCTACGGTCGTTCCTGCAATTTTGACCGTGTATGTTGCCTCATGGATTGAGCGTGCTTGCAAGAAGGTGGTCCCGGCAATGCTGGACATCATCGTTACCCCGTTCGTAACGTTTTTGGTCGCAGCAATTATTGGCTTCTCGCTCCTTGCGCCTGCGGGCAATTTCTTGGGGACCTTTGTCGCTGAGGGAATACTTTGGCTCTACACTTCGCTCGGCCCCGTCGGCGGTGCAATTTGTGCTGCCGTCTACCCCTTCATGCTTGCGACTGGTATGCAAGTCGCAATGTCTCCCATTACCGTGCAGAATCTGGCTACGCTCGGATACGACTTCATCTATCCCTGCACGGCTGCTTCTAATGCCGCTATGGCAGCTTGCGCATTGTATATCTTCTTTACTGCAAAGAACAAAAACATCAAGTCGATTGGCTCCTCCACTGGTGTCACCGCTCTGATTGGCGTGACTGAGCCGGTTTTCTTTGGACTCATTGCGAAGTATCGCAAGGCGATGATTGCAACGATTATTGGCGGTGCCGCCGGTGGCGTTGTGATGGGCTTATTTACCGTGCAATATCTTTCATTTGGATTTGTCCCATTTGGCACGCTTCCTCTGGCGATGACCGAGACATTCCCGTACTACATGATTGGCGTATGCCTCTCGATGGTCGTCGCGGTTATTTCTATGCGCGTCTTGAATTTTACGGATGAGGAGTAATCTGATGGGATTCAAAGAAGGTTTTTTGTGGGGTGGTGCAACATCTGCGAGTCAGTGTGAGGGCTCCTTTGATCTCGATGGAAAGGGCCTGAGCGTCTCGGATGTCGTATCTAGCGGCTCTCATCACAGCCCGCGTCGGATTTGTCTTGACAGAGATCCGGCTTATGCATTTCCTTCGGAATGGGGATCGGACTGCTACCGTCGTTTTGAGGAAGATATAGAGCTATTTACGGAAATGGGGTTCAAGGCTTATAGATTTTCGATCGATTGGAGTCGCATCTTTCCACATGGTGACGATGCCGAGCCAAATGAAGCTGGTCTTGACCACTATGAACGTTTGCTCAGCGCGCTTCGCGAACATGATATTGAGCCGGTGGTAACGCTTTCGCACAGCGAAATGCCGCTTAACCTTGTGAAAAAATATGGAGGGTGGAGAAATAAGCGGGTAATAGAGTTTTACGTACGTTATTGCTCGGCCGTTTTTTCTCGATATCGAGGGCTGGTAAAGTACTGGCTTCCGTTCAATGAAGTCAATGACATGCTGCTCCCGATGAGCGCATTCGGTCAGGGCGGTATCTATCATGATGGGACGGAATCTTTCACTGAGCAGCCAGATTATCCAAATGAACGCATGAATGCTCTCAACAACATCCTTATTGCCTCCGCCCGAGCGGTGAAGATGGGTCGAGATATTAACCGTGATTTCAGTTTTGGAACGATGATTTGCCACATCACGCAGTATCCGCGCACGTGTTGTCCAGAGGACCAGCTTCTCGTCCAGATGGACGATCTCTATCGCAATTGCATGTGCTCTGACGTGATGTTGCGGGGCGAGTACCCGTACTATGCCTGGACTTATTTCCGCAGGCACGGTATCGAGCTCGAACTCACTGACAAGGAGCGCGCGGATCTCAAAGCAGGCACGTGCGATTTCTACACGTTTTCGTATTACCAGAGCATCTGTCAGACAACGCGTGCTGAGGAGTTTGGAGATCAGACGGGTGGCAACATCATGGGAGGTGTCCGCAACCCGTACCTGGAGCTTACGGATTGGGATTGGCCCATTGATCCGGTTGGCTTGCGCTATACGTTGAATAAGGTGTACGACCGGTATCGAGTTCCCGTAATGATCACGGAAAACGGTCTTGGCGCTGTTGATGTCTTTGAGGCTGATGGGTCGATTCACGATCAATATCGCATTGACTATCTTCGTCGTCACATTGAGGAGATGAGGAAAGCTGTTGATGATGGCGTGGACCTTATTGGCTATACGCCGTGGGGTTGCATCGATCTTGTGAGCATGTCGACAGGTGAGATGAAAAAGCGATACGGGTTTATTTACGTTGATGCGGATGATGAAGGAAACGGCACATTCGATCGTTTTCGTAAAGACAGTTTCTATTGGTATAAGCGCGTCATTGCGACTAACGGCGAGGATTTGAGCTAGGCACCTTGCTGTTTCTGGGGCGTTGACGCTGTATGTCTTCGATACGTACTGTCAAGGCTGGCTCGTTGTGCCTTGGCGTTGCCGCGTAGGGCCTCTTTCCTCAAAGGTGTGCCACTTCTTGGTGGTCACAATGGGCGGTGAGGGCATTCGGCTCCGAGAGTTAACTTTCGGAGCCGAATTTCACTGAGCTGACGTCTATTTCTCTTCGAGAGTTAACTCTCGAGGTGCATTTGCGGGATTAAAGAAGGGCGAGGTATTGAGAGCGCCGCATATGGGGTTGCCATTGTATTCGGGCAATCAACGTTACGTTGGTGTTCCGGCTCGTTCGCTATGTCATTAACGTGCGAGACGTTACGCGGCGTTATCCGAAGGGTGCATGAAACTGAGCATGGGTATACAATACCGAACGATTGTGACCAGCTTTGCGCCGTGCGCAACCGGCTGAAAGGTATGTCCGCATGTCCAAGTACATCGAGGAGCTTATGTCGCCTCAATTGATGATGGTCGTCTATGTTTTCATCGCGTTCGTCGTCGCCCTTTACCTGCTTTCCGTCGCTTACGTCTTCATCGACGCCAAACGTCGCGGTGTTCAGGCATTTTGGGCGTGGGGCCTGCTTGCCCTCATTCCGTTTGTCGGTCTGATCGCCTACCTGGTCATGCGTCCCAGCATGTACGCCTCCGATCGCGAGGAGCAGGAGCTCGAGATGGCTCTTCGCGAGCGTCAGCTTGCCCAGTACGGCAACTGCCCCAATTGCGGTACCACCATCGAGAAGGACTTTATCGTGTGCCCCGTCTGCAACACGCAGGTTCGCAACGTATGCCCCACCTGCAAGAAGCCGCTCGAGGCTCATTGGAAAGTTTGCCCGTACTGCCGTACTCACATCCAATAGGCGCGTCTGCGCCCCATGTAGCGCATGGGGTCTCTTGCCGCGCGCCGATCCGCACCCGTCATCGCATCCCGATGGCGGGTGCGCTTTCAAATGGGGGAGCTAATAGGGGAGAAGTCGGCTTGCGCATGACGTCTTCGTTTGGAAACGCATCCCCATATGAAAACGGGTACACTTAGACAGCCATTCAGGTAATACACCTTATAAGGAAGGTACTCATATGAAGGCTCTGTTCAACGACGGCTCTGTAGCCGAGGTCGAGGGCGACGAGGCCCTGCACGTCATCCGCCACTCCGCCGCCCACATCATGGCCCAGGCCATCAAGCGCCTGTATCCCGAGGCCGACTTCGCCTACGGCCCCGCCACCGACAACGGTTTCTACTACGACGTCGATCTCGGCGACAAGACCCTCTCCGAGGACGATTTGCCCGCCATCGAGGCCGAGATGAAGAAGATCGTTAAGGAGAACCTCAAGTTCCAGGTTTTCGAGCTGCCCCGCGAGGAGGCCATCGCCCTCATGGAGGAGCGCGGCGAGAAGTACAAGGTCGAGCACATCGGCGACCTTGCAGACGATGCCCGTATCACCTTCTACCAGCAGGGCGATTACATCGACATGTGCGTCGGCCCGCACCTCACCTACACCAAGGCCCTCAAGGCGTTCAAGCTCACCGGCGTGTCCGGCGCCTATTGGAAGAACGACGCCAATAACAAGATGCTCACCCGCATCAACGGCACCGCCTTCGCCACCAAGGACGAGCTCGAGGCGCACCTCACCATGCTGGAGGAGGCCAAGAAGCGCGACCACCGCAAGATCGGCCGCGAGATGGACCTCTTTATGATGCGCGACGAGGCCCCCGGCTTCCCGTTCTTCCTGCCCAACGGCATGATCCTTAAGAACACGCTGCTGGACTACTGGCGCGAGATCCACCACAAGGCCGGCTACGTGGAGATCTCCACGCCGCTCATCATGAACAAGCAGCTGTGGAAGACCAGCGGCCACTGGGATCACTACAAGGACAACATGTACTCCACCGTCATCGACGACGAAGAGTATTGCATTAAGCCCATGAACTGCCCGGGCGGCGTGCTGGTGTACGCCTCCAAGCCGCACTCCTACCGCGAGCTGCCCATCCGCGCCGGCGAGATTGGCCTGGTGCACCGTCACGAGCTGCGCGGCGCCCTGCACGGCCTGTTCCGCGTGCGCTGCTTTAACCAGGACGACGCCCACCTGTTTGTGCGTCCCGACCAGCTGACCGACGAGATCGTGGGCGTGGTCAACCTCATCGACTCCGTGTACCAGAAGTTTGGCTTTAAGTACCACGTTGAGCTTTCCACCCGCCCCGAGGACTCCATGGGCTCCGACGAGGACTGGGCTCGCGCCGAGGAGGGCCTGCGCACCGCTCTGGAGCAGCTGCACATGGACTACGAGGTCAACGAGGGCGATGGCGCATTCTACGGACCCAAGATCGACTTCCACCTCGAGGATTCCCTCGGCCGCACCTGGCAGTGCGGCACCGTGCAGCTCGATTTCCAGATGCCGCAGAACTTCGACCTCACCTACGTGGATGCCGACGGCGAGAAGAAGCGCCCGATCATGCTGCACCGCGTATGCTTCGGCTCCATCGAGCGTTTCATCGGCATCTTGATCGAGCACTTTGCGGGCAAGTTCCCCGTGTGGCTTGCCCCGATGCAGGTCAAGGTCCTGCCCGTCTCCGAGAAGAGCCGCGACTACGCGAACGAGGTCACGGCGAAGCTCGAGGCCGCCGGCATCCGCGCCGTGTGCGACAACCGCGACGAGAAGATCGGCTACAAGATCCGCGAGGCCCGCAGCACCGACCGCGTGCCCTACATGCTGATCCTGGGCGAGAAGGAGGTCGAGGCCGGCAACATCTCCGTGCGCGACCGCTCCAACGAGACGGTCCCCATGGGCGTCGATGAGTTCATCGCCAAGGTTCGCGAGGAGATCGACACCCGCGCGTAGAAGTTAGGTTCATAGATTTCGCTCTACGGGCGCCCGGTGGGCATGCGTTCACCTGGCGCCCGCATGCGTTTTGGCCGATTAAGGGTGCTTCGAATCGAAGGTATCGTTCCCGCGACCTCACCAGCGTGGGGCTTGGGGTATACTGTCCACTCATTTAACGGCGTGTCGCGAAAGGCGGTCTTGGCAGTGACGACCCAGCTGGAGCTCGAGGCTCGGTATGCGGGGGTGGTCTCTGCTAAGGCCGCCGCTTTTGTTTATGCCGATCATGTTGCGAGCCTCTGCGCTCACTCTGGTGTTATGGGTTCCGGCGACGTGCTGATTGACATGATTGGCGGTGCGGGGCTGCGTGTGGCGGACGTTCGTTCCGTTGCCGCCGATGTCCACGATGCAGGCGGCAGGCTGTTCGCGGACATCACCGTGCCGTCTCATTTCGGGTGCCACGCGTTTGATCTTGGCGCCGATGTGCAGCTCGAGGGGCTCGATCGAATTGCTGCCGGATGCTTGAGCCGCAAGGTCGTTGCCGTTTCCTCACGAGGGGTGCTGCCCGTTGCGGGGGACCGGCTTTCCGCCGCGGATCTGGATGCAATTGCCCAAGGGCTTGATTCGGCACCCGAGCGCATGCAGCGGCATTTCGACCACGCCCGCGCCCTTGCGGAATATCTCTCATGTTGCGAGGGACTCGGCTCGGTTGCGTATCCGGGCCTGCTGTGTCACCCCGATCATGATCTGGCCACTCGGGTCCTCATGCACGGCTTTGGCCCGGCTGTCGATTTCGAGCTTCCGGAGCAGTGGGGCGTTACGGCGGGGGAGTTCATCGAGCGTTGCGAACTCAACGGGCGAGCCCGTCCCGCCGGTGGGCGTCACACCCGCCTCCATGCGCGCGATGGGGCGGATGGTCGGGCGGTTCGCATATTTGCCGGTCTCGACAACCCTCTTGTGATTGCCGATGACCTCGACCAGGCGATGCGCTGGTTCTGCAATCCCCCTGAGCCGTAAATCGGGCGGGCGAGATAAGCGCAAGCGGGCCGATTGATCGGCTGAATTCAGTCCGACTTTGCTATCGCGGAGCTCGGTTGCCTGCTTGTCTCGCTCCCTTGGTAGCACACGTCGATAAAGCTTCACTGATTCGCGAAGTTTTATCGACGTGTGCTACCAATCATCGTTTCTCGATTACCCGCCTGTGTATTTTGGAGGTCTCCCATGCCTGCCATCACCACTGCATCCCTCATCGAGGCAGCTGTCCTCGGCATCGCCCTCGCCATGGACGCCATGGCGGTCACCCTGTCCAACAGCCTGTGCGAACCCGACATGCCGATGTCGAAAAAGCTCGGCATGCCCATCGCGTTCGCCCTGTTCCAGATGGGTATGCCCGTCTTGGGGTATCTCGGCGGCACCCTCATTGCCGAATACATCGAGCGCTATGCCGGCATCGTCTCCCTTGTCATTCTCGTATTTGTTGGCGGCAAGATGATTGTCGAGTCGGTGCGCGAGCTGCGTGAGCCCGAGTCGTGCCCCGCCACGAGGCTCACCTGGGCAACGATCGGCCTGGAGGCGGTCGCTACGGCGATCGACGCGTTCGTGGTGGGCGTGAGCTTCGCCGCGGAGGGGAAAGATGTTGTGCTCTACTGCGGAATGATTGGCTTGGCCACGCTTCTATGCTGCCTGCTCGTTTTGGCTGTCGGCCGAAGGCTGGGAGAGCGTTTCGGACCGCGTGCGGAGATCGCCGGAGGCGGCGTGCTCGTTTTTATTGGGCTCAAGGCTTTCCTCGGGCGCTAGCGAGGGGCGCACTTTCCTTTACCGCGTCGCACGATTCTTCCGTTTCGCACCTCACGAACCGGGTATACGACTCCTATTGGGAGCGCTTGCGGCTCTGTGCGGTTCGGCATATTTCGTTATGTTGCAGTGAATGGACGTCCTTTCAGGTACACGCGTTTCCCTGCATATCGACTACCTGCGATAATGTCGAGCTGCCGGCCTTTTGCCCGTAGCCTCCCTCTGATTAACTGCAACATTTCTCATTGCCGTGCGTTATCTCGACCGCGGGCCTTCTCAATCGGGTGCTCGCGGGTCTTTGCGCTTTAAGTGCTTGGGGATTGGGGAATGTATGCCGGTACTGCATGGCATGAGTGCGCTTTCGTATTATCGGACGCCATTGCAGGTGGTGCACGCTCGGGTCGACCCAGCGGTCTTCCACGACGGCTCGGAGGAGGGCGAGCGGCTTTATCGACTTTTGACCAGGCCCTGCCCGAATGAGAGCCATGCGACGCGCATGGTCCGCCTGCGGGCAGAAAGCGACTTGATGGGAATTCCACTGCCACTGGAGCTGTGTCCGACGGAGCCGTCCTCGATGCGTCCGAATGGGCTCGTCATTCCGCGCAGACTTCCCAGACACCAGGATCCAGACGAGCTTATCTCCCTCGGCGGCGGTTTGATGGTACCGTCCGTACCGCAGCTGTTTCTCGAGCTGGCACGCGGACGGAGCGTGGTGGAGCTCGGGCTTCTCATGATGGAAGCCTGTGGCTTGTTCGCGGTGTTTCATGAGACGCCCCAGTCCCGTGCCGTGCTCAACGCCTTGCGGGACGCCGAGGGCGAACTCGAGAGGGGAGGGCGTGCCGTCTACGCCGCCAGTTCAGGGCCATACTGCAATGCTTGCTACGACGAGTCTGGTAAACGTCTCTTGTTTATCGATGCCGGCGGCGAGTCCCACTCCTGGCGCCAAGCGACGACCTCGACCGGCCGGCGCTCCGATATGTGGGCGCGCCCTCCTTTGACGACGGCCGATGAGTTGACGGGGTACTTCGCTCGCTGCGTCGAGCGGGGAGTCCCGGTTGCGCGCAAGGCCCTCCAGGCGGCAAGGCTCGTGCTCGACGGCGCCGCGTCGCCGCTCGAGGCGAAATTCGCCATCATGCAGTTCGCTCCCGTGTCCCTCGGCGGCGATTCGTGGCCTCGGCCCTTCCTGAACAGGCGTGTGAGTTTCCTGCCCGAGCTCAGGAAGCTGGCGGGCAGGTCTTGGTGCTCTTGCGACGAGTTGTGGCCAGATCTCAAGGTCGACATCGAGCTGAACGGCGTCGCATTCCACGCAGATGAGCGCGGATTCTCCCTCGAGTCTGGCCGTCGCGCCGCGTTGGAGGCGATGGGCTATCGCGTTTTGGACGTGGCGTATGAGCAGATGGACGATTTCGAGAGCTTCGAGACGATTTGCCTGTCGTTCGCCGATGTCCTCGGATTTCGGGAGGCTCCACGGACTCGAGCGTTCTGCGAACAGCGGAAGGAGCTCCATCGTCAGGTGATGGCATTTCGTTTTTGATCGGGCGTGACCGCGGGAGCGATTACAAGTGTGCGGCACATTCGGATCGAAGGTTGGAGAAATGTTGCAGTAAAGCAGGGACGTGTTGATTGCGTATAATGTCGGTGCGCTGCCTACCTGCACTTTCAATGAGTGGATTAAGGGTGATATCTCAGCGCCCCCCAATTTCACTGCAACATTTCGCGATGATGCTTTGATGATTTCCGGTCAGGACCTAAACAGCTCGGGCATGCGCATCAAAATGAGCTCATCGATCTCGCTCTGGAGGGTCCGATATGCCAGGAGTGCGCGTTCGCCCTCGGGCGTGAGGCGAGAGCCACGCGCGCCGTCGCGCACCAAGAGCTCGCAGCCCAGATGCCCCTCCGCCTCGCGCACGATGCGCCAAGCCTTGGAGTAGGCCATACCCATGCGCTTCGCCGCACGGTTGAGCGAGCCCTCCTCCGCCACCCCTTCGAGCAGCGCCGCGCAACCGCCCCCGAACGCGCCGGGGAGGTCGCGCGCGTCGTCGGAGATGGTGAGTCGGGCATGGGCGGACAGCGGCATGGAATCTCCAAGTGTGTTGGGCGGGCTTGTTTGCAGCGGCTCGCGGATAAACGCGGCGCTCGCGCGCCTGCGAAGGGCCGAGATGGGCAGACCCTTTGAAGTCTGGCAACGACAGTCATTGTAGCAGCGCCCCTGCGCTACAATACCTTCCACTTATATCGGGCGCCAAAGGCACGGGCGATGTGAGGATCGTCTGGTCAGCCGGTAGCAATGAGTCGAAGGAGCGACATGGCAACGTTTTTCCCTGGTGAGTCCCACACTTTCTCTGAGTATCTGCTCGTCCCCGGGTACTCATCCTCGGAGTGCATTCCCAATAATGTTTCCCTCAAGACCCCTCTGACGCGCTTCAAGCGCGGTGAGGAGCCCGAGATCACTCTCAACATCCCGATGGTCTCCGCCATCATGCAGTCCGTTTCCGGCGTCGACATGGGCGTCGCCCTTGCCACCGAGGGCGGCATCTCCTTCATCTACGGCTCTCAGACCCCCGAGTCCGAGGCCGCCATGGTCAAAGCGGTCAAGGACCACAAGGCGGGTTTCGTCGAGTCCGACTCCACCCTCACCCCCGACATGACGATGGAGCAGGTCATCGCCCTCAAGGAGAAGACCGGCCACTCCACGATGCCCGTCACCGACGACGGCACGCCTCGCGGCAAGCTGCTCGGCATCGTGACGAGCCGCGATTATCGCCCCAGCCGCGACGACCACTCCAAGAAGGTCGCCGAGTTCATGACGCCCCGCGCCGAGCTCATCGTGGGCGACAAGGACATCACCCTCAAGGATGCGAACGACCTCATCTGGGACAAGAAGCTCAACGCCCTGCCCGTCGTGGACGACAACGACCATCTCGTCGGCATCGTGTTCCGCAAGGACTACGATTCCCACAAGACCAACCCCAACGAGCTGCTCGACGCCAACAAGCGCTACATGGTCGGCGCCGGCATCAACACTCGCGACTACGCCGAGCGTGTGCCGCTGCTCGTCGAGGCCGGTGCGGACGTCCTGTGCATCGACTCCTCCGAGGGCTACTCCGAGTGGCAGAAGCGCACCATCGAGTGGATTCGCGCCAACTACGGCGATTCCGTCAAGGTCGGTGCCGGCAACGTCGTCGACGCCGACGGCTTCCGCTTTTTGGCCGACTGCGGCGCCGACTTCATCAAGGTCGGCATCGGCGGCGGCTCCATCTGCATCACCCGAGAGACCAAGGGCATCGGCCGCGGCCAGGCCACCGCGCTGATCGACGTCTGCCGCGCCCGCGACGAGTACTTCGAGGAGACCGGCGTCTACGTGCCCGTGTGCTCCGACGGCGGCATCGTCTACGACTACCACATGACCCTTGCGCTCGCCATGGGCGCCGACTTCCTCATGCTCGGTCGCTACTTTGCCCGCTTCGATGAGTCCCCGACCTCCCGCGTGAACGTCAACGGCCAGTATATGAAAGAGTACTGGGGCGAGGGCTCCGCGCGCGCCCGCAACTGGCAGCGCTACGATCTGGGCGGCGCCCAGAAGTTGTCCTTCGTCGAGGGCGTCGACTCCTATGTGCCTTACGCCGGCTCGCTCAAGGATGGCGTGAACGGTACCCTGTACAAGGTCAAGTCCACTATGTGCAACTGTGGCGCGCTCTCCATCCCCGAGCTGCAGGACAAGGCTCGCCTCACGCTCGTGTCCGCCACCTCCATCGTCGAGGGCGGTGCCCACGACGTCGTGGTCAAGGACTCGCAGCAGACGGTGAGCTACAACTAAGCGGCCGATCGACGACACGGACCACGAGCGGGGCCCGCGCGGACAAGTTCTGCGCGGGCCCCGCTGTGATAGGGGAGCGGGTGAGGTCGGTCTCACCTGCAAGACCTGTTAGAATCTTGAGCGTTACCGACGCGGCGCGGCGGGTCTTGATTGACCGCTGCGCTTGAACGATAGGAGCCAACCATGTGCGATTGCCACGAGCATTGCGGCACCGAGCGCCAGGCGGGGGAGATCCCGTTCTACGACGCTCGGGCCATCGAGGAGAAGTGGATGAAGTCCTGGGAGGAGCAGAATCTCTTTGCCGTGGACACCGACTCCACCAAGCCGAAGAAGTACATCCTCGAGATGTTCCCGTATCCTTCCGGTGACCTGCACATGGGGCACGCGCGCAACTACACCATCGGCGACGCCATGGCCCGTCAGGCTCGTATGCGCGGCTACGACGTGCTGCATCCCATCGGCTTCGACGCCTTCGGCCTGCCCGCCGAGAACGCCGCCATCAAGCACAACACCCAGGCGGCGGCTTGGACGTACAAGAACATGGACCAGGCTCTCGCCACTATGAAGCGTATGGGCTTCTCCTACGACATGGACCGTCTCGTGAAGACCTGCAGCCCCGACTACTACCGCTGGGGCCAGTGGATCTTCGAGAAGCTGTGGGAGCGCGGCCTGGTGTATCGCAAGAAGAACCCAGTCAACTGGTGCCCCACGTGCGAGACCGTGCTCGCCAACGAGCAAGTGACCGAGGGCCGCTGCTGGCGCTGCGACTCGGAGGTGGAGAAGCGCGACCTCGAGCAGTGGTACATCAAGATCACCGAGTACGCCCAGGAGCTCCTCGATGACCTCGAGAAGCTGCCCGGTTGGCCCGAGCGCGTCAAGCAGATGCAGGCGAACTGGATCGGGCGCTCCGAGGGCGCCGAGGTCGATTTCACCCTGTGCGATGCCGAGGGTGACCCCATCCCGGGCGACGAGGGTAAGATTACCGTCTTCACTACGCGCGCCGACACACTGTTCGGCAACACGTTCTTCCTGCTCGCCCCCGAGTACAAGGGCCTTATGGAGCTTGTCGAGGGCACCGAGTACGAGGCAGCCGTCCGCGAGGTCGTCGAGGGTGCCAAGCACATCTCCGCCGTCGAGCGCGCCCAGGGCACCCTCGAGAAGCACGGCGCGTTCACAGGTCGTTACGTCGTCAACCCCGTCTCCGGGGCGAAGGTGCCCGTGTGGGTGGCCGACTACGTCATCTCCGACTACGGCACCGGCGCCGTCATGGCTGTTCCCTGTGGCGACCAGCGCGACTTCGAGTTCGCCAAGAAGTACGACCTTCCCATCGTTCCGATCATCCTCACCGAGGACGACCCGCTGTACGGGGACCTCAAGGACGAGCGCGCCACGCGCGTGACTTCCGTCGACTGGGACGAGGCACTTACGTGCGAGGGCACCCTGGTGCAGTCCGGTAAGTACACCGGCATGACGGGCGGCAAGCATTCCGAGGGCGAGGCCGCCATCGTTGCCGACCTTGAGGCTGCCGGCACCGGACGCCGCTCCGTGCAGTACCGTTTGCGCGACTGGCTCATCTCCCGCCAGCGCTACTGGGGCAACCCCATTCCGGCCATCCACTGCGAGCACTGCGGCATCGTCCCCGTGCCCGAGGACCGGCTGCCGGTGACCCTGCCCGAGAACCTCGACCTCGGCGCAGGTGAGACGCTCGCCGAGTGCCGCGAGTTTTACGTGACCACCTGCCCCGTGTGCGGAGCCCCGGCCCGCCGCGAGACTGACACCATGGACACCTTCACGTGCTCCAGCTGGTACTACCTGCGTTACACCGACCCACATAACACCGAGCTCCCGTTCTCCCGCGAGGCCGCCAACCGCTTCATGCCGGTCGATAACTACATCGGTGGCATCGAGCATGCTATCCTGCACCTGCTCTACAGCCGCTTCTTTACCAAGGCTCTGCGCGACATGGGGCTGCTCGACGTCGATGAGCCCTTCACCAACCTGCTGTGCCAGGGCATGGTGAAGGACGAGAACGGCGACACCATGTCCAAGTCGAAGGGCAATGTCGTCCCGCCGAGCTCGGTCATCGAGCCCTTTGGCGCCGACACCATGCGCCTCGCGATCCTGTTCATCGCCCCGCCCGAGAAGGACTTCGACTGGGACCCCAACGCCGTCGAGGGTGCGAACCGCTTCATCAAGCGCGCGTGGCGCACCGTGTGGCAGCTCGCCGAAACCGCCGGCGATGCGACTGCTCTCGACAAGTCGACGCTTTCCAAGCCCGCTCTCGAGCTCTACCGTGAACGCCATCGCACCCTTGCCAAGTGCACCGAGGACTTCGACCGCGGCCAGTTCAACACCGCGATCTCGGCGATGATGGAGCTCGTGAACGCCGCGAACGCCTACCTCAACGCTGTGCCTGCGACCGAGCGCGACGTCGCCCTCACCGCACTCGTCGCCTGCGACATCGTCTCGGTCCTGGCTCCGATCTGCCCGTTTGCCTGTGAGGAGCTCTGGCACGCGGCACTCGGCCGCGAGGGGAGTGTCTACACCG
>NZ_DAWDUX010000002.1:26088-31150 GCF_052346665.1 Collinsella sp. | reverse complement strand
CGCCCCTTGGCCTGAGTTCGATGCCGCCGAGGCTGCCGCCGACGAGATCGAGATCGCCGTTCAGGTGCTCGGCAAGATGCGCGCTCGCGTGATGGTGCCCGCCGGTGCCGACGCCGCGACGATGCAGGCAGCCGCGGAGGTAGCCGCTGCCAAGCACATAGAGGGCAAAACAGTTGTCAAGGCCATCTGCGTGCCGGGTAAACTTGTAAATCTTGTGGTGAAGTAGACGCCAAAAGAGCTCTCCGGCGATGCAAAATTGCCCCATACGCTGGGGATGTGCTATAGTGCAGCAGCAAATGAAGTTGTCACGTGAAGGGAGTGCGGGTTCGCCCGCGCTCCCTTTTCATGAAGGAGAGGTGTTGCATGGTCAAGAGCAAGCTCGAGCAGGACATCATCGACGCCCTGGAGGCCCGCGCCGCCGAGCACGGCATCGATGTGGTTGACGTCGAGATCGTGGGAGCTACCAAGGCCCCATGCGTCCGCGTACGCCTGGACAAGCTCGAGGGGGACCCCATCAACCTCGACGAGGTCACCGCGCAGACTGCATGGGTTTCCGATACCGTCGAGGCCCTCGACCCCATCTCGGGCTCCTACACGCTTGAGGTGAGTTCCCCGGGCATGAAGCGCCCCTTGCGCCGTCCCAGCGACTTCGTCCGCTTCCAGGGCGAGGAGGTCGAGCTCACCACCACCGCGATGGAGGGCCGCCGCTCGTACAAGGGCGTCATCGCGGCCGCCGACGATGCGTCCGTGACCATCCAACCCGAGGGCGAGGACGCCGCCACTATCTCCTATGACGATGTAAAGAAGTGCACTTTGAAGCCCGTTTACGACTTCAAGGGCGTTAAGGAAGGGAAGTAAGATGGCAGACGCCGATATGACCATGATGGAAGCACTTATGCTTCTGTGCCAGGAAAAGCACATCGATCAGCTCTACCTGCTTGACCGTCTTGAGGCGGCCCTGGCCGAGACCTATGCCAAGGTCCTCAAGCTCGACTGGGGCGCCAAGGTCACCATCGACCGCGCCACGGGCAAGATCTACGTGTATCGTCTCGAGCCCATCGACGACTCCATGGATGAGGAGGGCAACTTCACCGAGTACGAGGAGATCGACGTCACGCCCAAGGACGTCAGCCGCCTCGCCGCCCAGACCGCCAAGGCCGAGATCAACGCCATCGTGCGCAACGCCGCCCGCGAGCAGATCTACGAGGAGTTCTCCGGCCGCGTCGGCGACCTCATCAACGGCACCGTTCTGCAGTCCACGCCCGACTTCACCATCGTCAAGATTCGCGATGGCGTTGAGGCCGAGCTGCCCCACTTTGACCAGCGTCGCTACCCGGATGAGCGCAACGAGCGCCCCAACGGCGAGCGTTATCTGCACAACCAGCACCTCAAGGCCGTCATCGTCGACGTCCGTGACCCCAACTCCACGCTGCCTCCGGTGCGCGGTGAGCATTCCCGCCCGCCGATCGTGATCTCGCGCACCCATGCCGAGCTCATGCGTCGCCTGTTCGAGCAGGAGGTTCCCGAGGTGTACGAGGGCACCGTCGAGCTCAAGTCCATCGCTCGTGAGCCTGGTCAGCGCTCCAAGGTCGCCGTCCACTCCCTCGACGACCGTCTCGACCCCGTGGGTGCCTGCGTGGGTCCCAAGGGCAGCCGTGTCCGCGCTGTCGTGGGCGAGCTGCGCGGCGAGCGCGTCGACGTCATCCTGTGGGACGAGGACCCGTCCGTCTACGTGGCGAACGCGCTTTCCCCGGCAAAGGTGACCCGCGTACTCATCGATCCCGAAAAGAACTACGCTGGCGTCATCGTCCCCGACGACCAGCTCTCGCTCGCCATTGGTAAGGAGGGCCAGAACGCCCGCCTCGCAGCGCGCCTCACCGGTTGGCACATCGACATCAAGAGCGAGACCCTCGCCGCCGACATCCTCAAGAACGTCCCGCTTGCTCCCGAGCCCGTGGTCGAGGACTTGATTGACGAGGAGTCCGGTGACTTCGAGCCCGAGCGCTGCGCGCACGTGAGCGAGGACGGCATCCGTTGCCGCAACCAGGCCCGTCCCGGCTCTCGCTACTGCGGCGTGCACGATGTCGATTCCCTCGACGGCGCCGACTCCGATGCCATCGCGAACGCCGAGGACCTCATCTAGTCTGCAGGCGCGTCCGCGCACCCGAGTCCGTTTGATTGAAGATGCGCACGTCGATGTGCGTGAGAGGTAGGTGAAAGATATGGCGAAAGTCCGTATTTCCAGCCTGGCCAAGGAGTTCGGCATGACGTCCAAGGAACTCATGGGCCACCTTGAAGAGATGAAGATCCCGGCAAAGTCGGCGTCCTCGACCCTCGAAGACGCCTTCGTCTCCATGGTCAAAAAGCAGCTCGCTCCCGTGATCGAGGCGCGCGCCGCCGAGGTCGAGGCCGCTAAGCGCGCCGAGGAGGAGGCCGCCCGTGCCGCCGAGCGCGAAGCCGCCGCCAAGGAAGAGGCCGAGCGCCTCGCCGCCGAGGCCCGTCGCGAGGAGGAGCGCCGCCTGTCCCAGGAGGCCCAGGCCGCCGCTGAGGCCGTCCGTGCCGCCAAGGAGGAGGCCGAGCGTCGTGCCAAGGAGGAGGCCGAGAAGGCTGCTCGTGAGGCGGAGCTTGAGGCCAAGCGCCGCGCCGTCCCCGCTTCCGATTCCGGTATGCGCTTCCGTTCGTTGCTCGATCAGATCGCCGAGCAGGAGGCCGTGCTCAAGGAGAAGAAGGCAGCCGAGGCTGCAAAGCCCGCGAACGAGTCTCGCAACGAGCGCGGTGGCCGTCGTGGCAACCGTGGTGCGAACACCTCATCCGATAAGGGGTCGGAGACTCCGACGCGCAGCCGCCGCCGCAGTTCCGCACCCGCGGCGAATATGCCCGACAACTTCCCGCCCTCGCCTGAGAAAGCCGGCAAGGGTGGCAAGAAGGGTCGCAAGGGTTCCGTGCACGACACCCATGACGGCGAGGATCGTTACGCTCGTATGGCTCGCGAGGCGGAGGAGTACAGCCGCGAGAAGGTGCTGGCCGACGCCCGCGCTGCCGTGGAAGAGGCTTCCCGCGAGTCCTCCGGTCGCCGCAAGAAGCGCAAGGAGAAGCGCCAGGCCGAGGCGGCAGCCGCAGCCGAGGAGCGCAAGATCGAGGAGGCTCTGGCTCAGGGCATCAATCCCGAGGACCTCGACGCCGTCAAGGTCTCCGAGGGCGTGACCGTCGCCGAGCTCGCCGAGGCCCTCGACGTCTCCGCCAACGACATCATCAAGCGCCTGTTCCTGCTGGGCACCCCGCTCACCATGACGCAGACCATGAGCAACGACCTCGTCGAGCTCGTCGCCGACGACCTGGGTCGCCAGGTGCGTATCGTCACGGCCGAGGAGGAGAACTCCTTCAGCTTCTATGACGATCCCAAGGACCTCAAGCCGCGTCCGCCCGTGGTCACCGTCATGGGACACGTCGACCACGGCAAGACGAGCCTGCTCGATGCCATCCGCCACACCAACGTGTGGAGCGGCGAGGCCGGCGGCATCACCCAGCACATCGGTGCCTCCGAGGTTACGATCAACGGTCGTCAGATCACGTTCGTCGACACCCCTGGCCATGAGGCCTTTACCGCCATGCGCGCCCGCGGTGCCAAGATCACCGACGTGGTCGTGCTCGTGGTCGCCGCCGATGACGGCGTCATGCCTCAGACCATCGAGGCCATCAACCACTCCAAGGCGGCTGGCGTGCCGATCATCGTCGCGGTGAACAAGTGCGATAAGCCCGAGGCCAACCCCGACAAGGTCCGCCAGATGCTCACCGAGTATGGCATCATCCCCGAGGAGTGGGGCGGTCAGAACATGTTCGTCAACGTCTCGGCCAAGAAGGGCCAAGGCATCGACGAGCTGCTTGAGACCATCCTGCTGCAGGCGGACGTCCTCGAACTCAAGGCCAATCCCGACACCTTCGCATCCGGTACCGTCATCGAGGCCAAGCTCGACCGCGGTCGCGGCCCGGTCGCGACCCTGCTCGTCACGCGCGGCACCCTGCACGTGGGCGACACCATCGTCGCCGGCATGAGCTACGGTTCCGTCCGCGCCATGCTCGACCAGCATGGCGAGCACAAGGATGCCGCATGCCCCTCCGACGCCGTCGAGATCCTCGGCCTCAACTCCGTGCCTGCCGCAGGCGACGAGTTCCGCGTCTTCGAGGACGCTCGCGATGCCCGCGACCTCGCCGAGCAGCGCTCGCTCAAGGCCCGCATCGAGGAGCAGAACAAGGTCAAGCACGTCACGCTCGAGACCCTGTTCGACGAGATGAGCCAAAACGAGCTCAAGGAGCTCAACCTGGTGGTCAAGGCGGATGCCCAGGGTACCATCGAGGCGCTCGCCGACTCCATCGGCAAGATGGATCAGTCCGAGGTCCGTATCAACATCATCCACTCCGCCGTCGGCGCGATCTCCGAGACCGACGTCACGCTCGCCGCTGCCTCGAACGCCATCATCATCGGCTTTGGCGTGCGTCCGCAGCCCAAGGCGCGAGACGCGGCCGAGAAGGAGAACATCCAGATCAAGACCTACTCCATCATCTACAAGGCTATCGAGGATATCGACGCTGCCCGCATCGGTATGCTTGCGCCCACGGAGGAAGAGGTTCAGACCGGTGCCGCTGAGGTTCGCGACACGTTCCGCGTGCCCAAGGCGGGCCTCATCGCCGGCTGCATGGTCACCGAGGGCGAGATCAGCCGCGACGACAAGGTGCGCGTCGTGCGCGACGGCGTCGTGGTATTCGACGGCGCCTTCGGCTCCATGCGCCGCTTCAAGGATGACGTCAATGTGGTCAAGAGGGGCTACGAGTGCGGTCTTGGCATCGAGAAGTTCCAGGACATCAAGGTCGGCGACATTCTTGAGGCGTACAAGATCGTCGAGGTCGCGAGGACAGAGTAGCCTGCGACTGGCTTCCTCAGGCACCCCACCTTGCCCTTCAATCGTCGGGCGCTGCACGCAAAGCGTGCGCCCTCCTCTTTCAGGGCAATCTGGGGCACCTGAGAAACCCAGGCCGGGTGGCCTTGCTCGGTGATCCCGTTTTT